>NZ_QSQJ01000030.1:0-47540 GCF_003436715.1 Prevotella sp. TF12-30
TTTTCAATCGATTACATAAGAATTAACAGAGTATTGTAAATTATAATATTCAACTATCATATATGAGCGCAAAAGTACAACTTTCCATTGAGATAACAAAACGATTTCAAGGATATTTTTGTTCAAGATACCCTCAATAGGCATCTTGAACAAACAAATATCCTTCCCTTCACCAAATGAGTAGTGACATTCTGAGGGTAGAGTCGATCACAGAAGACAATATGGAGTCAAATTGCTCCATGACCCGAAATTATTCCTCCAAAAGGAGTGAGTTTCTCAGAATTAATTTGTATCTTTGCCATGTCATATCAGAGTTTTGCTTGTTTTCTTTTCGCAACACTAAGATAAGTGAAAATTCTGACATAGCAAAATCCTGAGCAACTTTCTGTTGCTCAGGTGCTTAAAAAGTTTAATTAATAATAGTGTTGCGGAATTAATGGAATAACCAGAAATGAGATTGAAAAAACATCTACTGATAGCAGCCCTGGCACTCTTTTGCCTATCGGCAGCTAACGCCCAACTGCTAAGAACAACAGTGGAGCAAGGAGAAATTGAAGGAGTGGAACATGAAGGATTCGCCCTATACAAGGGAATCCCATACGCAGAAGCACCAGTGGGCAACCTCAGATGGAAAGCCCCTGTGAGCAAGAAGCCTTGGAAGGGAGTATTCAAAGCAGACAAATGGGGAGACCGTCCACCACAGCCCATCGACCCTAACCAAAATGGTGGTGAACAGGGCATGAGCGAGGACTGCCTATACCTCAGTGTGGAAACGCCAGCCAAGAGCAAGAATGACAAACTCCCTGTATTTGTGATGATTCATGGAGGAGCCTTTCTTTCTGGCTCCTACAGTGGAACTCAGGAAAGCTTTGTCAAGGAAGGCATCATCTATTGCAGCATAGAATACCGCTTGGGAGCCTTGGGATTCATGGCACATCCAGAGCTGAGTAAGGAATCTGGCAAGAACATATCTGGTAACTATGGCATCCTTGACCAAGTGATGGCCTTAAAATGGATTCACGACAATATCGCTGCCTTCGGTGGAGACCCTGACAAGATTACCATTGCAGGAGAATCTGCCGGTGGTATCTCGGTAAGTATACTATGCGCCTCTCCCCTTGCCAAGGGACTCTTCCGAGGAGCCATCAGCGAAAGTGGTAGCTCCTTCTGGCCTGTGGGTGAAAGCAGAAATGGTAACACAGCCATGCTCACCACCAAAGCGGCAGAAGCAGGTGGACTTCTCCTTCAAAAGAGACTCAAGGCTAAGAACTTGAAGCAGCTAAGAAAAGTTCCGGCTATGGACATCGTGAAGAATACCGACTTTGAGTCCTTCTGGCCAAACGTTGACGGCTACTCCATCACCGATGACCAGTATAAGCTCTATGAAAAGGGAAACTACAATGATGTAAATGTCATCATAGGAACCAACAGCGACGAAGGAAGTATGTTTAGCCGCCCTGTCAGTGTAAGTGACCATGAGAAAAGAATCCATGAGATATATGGAAGCTGGGCAGACCAGGTTCTCAGTCTCTATCCTGCCAAGACAGAGGAAGAAACCTACTTCGCCCAATCCGACATTTTCCGTGATGGCTCCTTTGCATGGGGAACGTATGCCTGGGCTAACCTGCAGAGCAAGACCGGCAAGGGCAAGGTGTATATGTATTACTTTGACCAAGACTCAGAGAACACCATCGTGAAAAGCCGCAAGGGAGGAGCTAGCCATGTGGCAGAGATGCCATTCATCTATGGCTATAAGTTTGGCTCTGGAAAGATGACCGAGACGGAGCAGCACATGGAACAAATCATGTCATGCTACTGGATCAACTTTACCAAGACAGGAAATCCAAATGGGAATAGCCTTCCTTTCTGGACTACCTACCAGGAAGGTAAACCAACGGTGATGATTATGAAGGAAGGACTGCATTTGGGGCCTGTTCAAAATCAAAAGCAAATGGACTTCTTCGAGAAGTTCTTCAAGGAAAAAAGAAAATAATACGTCAAGAGGGTGTGTCATAAGCCTATGGCGCACCCTCATATTTCGCAAACATTTCACATCAGTTCCTGCATTGGTATCAATGCAACACCTAATTAACCTCATTTTCTTATTCTTTAATTTTCTGACAAGCTTTCTCCGTTATTACCAGCACATGGCTTTCGTCGCTCAGTGTGGTGGCGAAAATATAGGTTTCACCACCATCCTTCAGCTTCAATCGCTTGCGCAATTCCGCTACGGAGAGAGGGAAGTTGCGGGTAGCGATGTTCGCCTTGGTGATTCCTGACAGATGACGCTTCAACTCCTTCTTATTGAAAGAAGAGATGGCGATGATGCGGAAACTTCTGCCAGGGAATGCTTCGATAGGTGCCTGGCTCACGAAAAGATGGCTGTTCTTGGAAAGCATCCTCGCATCATAACGATCGGAAAGAACACCGAAACAGCCGGCTTTCATCAACGACGCATTCGGCTCATAAAGATACTGCATCTCTTCAAGCGTGGATGGGGCAATCTTGACGGAAGAAGACTCCATATCCATCTCGTCGCAGACGAAGGATTGCGCATCATTGACGCAATAAATGCGGAGATTTCCGCCCATATTTCGCGCAGAGAGCACTAAAAGGAGCTCTTTGCACTCATTGTTCACGGAGATGATATGAACCTCTCTTACGTGGCTTAATTCGCTTATGGCACGGTGCCAGTCGAGCATCGGAGAGAGTTTGATGATAACGTAATCTGCCTTCGAAAGCATCTCTTCCTGCAAAACGGTAACATCGGGCGTGCAATCCTTCAAGGATACCACCTTGTTGCCCGCATCATCTCTACGGGCAGGATCAATGAAGATTAACTTAAGACCAAGCTTGGTCTTAAGTAATGACAAAGGTTGGTCATAAATGATGCCTAAAGAATCATCAGCTGATGCAGCATCATCTTTCTTTGGCAGAAAAGAATGAAGAACCTCTATTCCATCCCCATTCTTCACGATGGCGTTCTTCAAGCCCAGTCGCTCAAAGTTCTCCTTAGCCGCCTCGCAGAGATGAGCCTGACGCTCCACGTACATCGACTTCACTCCCAATCGGGCTGCGATATAAGAGAAATCTACTCCAAATCCACCTGTCAGGTCAACAAACTCTATTTCATTTTCAGTCTTCATCTCGGTTCCAGATGAAGAAGCCGGCAAACCGAGCAGTCTCGCAGCCAATTCTGCCTTGTAAAGCGCAGTAGATTCAGAGGAGCATTGCTCCATAGAAATATGAGGAGGATAGATGATGCCTTCGAGACTTGCCCAACGAGGCAACTTGACACGAGCCATCTTTCGCCCGCGAATCTGATCGAGAGCGAAAGGCATATCTACTTCCGGATACTTGCTTCCGAGAAAAGCCAGCTGGCGGACATCTTCGTCCTGGTGCTGGCGAATAAAGTCTTGAGTAGCTTGGTTCATCATTTATGCTCTTTTTATATCTTTATGGAATGGTACTTTATATTTTTATAGCTTAATACTTCTGTTCTTTTAAACCTCTCACGACATAAGGAATATTGCCTGGCAATGGCAAAAAAATGCCCTCCTAAAGGGCAAAAAAATGCCATGGCAAGGCAAAAATTGGAATGAGGCCTCCGCAGTAAAAAAGCCTACTCTCGTTTTCACTCTTCACTCTTCACCATTTAGCCTGAAACCCCGATAAACACTGGGGATTTGAGAGGTGAAGAGTGGCGCTGACTCTTCACCACTCTTCACCTCTCTTCACCTATAAATGTAAATCACTGACCCACAACGGAATAGCTACAGAACCGAAGAGCTCCAAAAGCTCCAGCCTTATAAAAAGGTGAAGGGTGGGTGAAGAGTCATTTTAACTCTTCACCCACCCAACTACCTATCCTTCAACCGCTTACACACAAAAGGTGAAGAGTGAAGGGTTTTTGAGAAAATTCTCTCGCATTCGTTCGAATGCGAAGAGAAAAATCCGGTGTCTTAAGAGATACGGTTGATTAGTCAGCCAACTTAGCCTTCAAGAACTCACGGTTCAAGCGGGCGATGTTAGCGATAGACTCGTTCTTAGGACAAACAGCCTCGCAAGCACGAGTGTTTGTACAGTTACCGAATCCGAGCTCATCCATGCGTGCAATCATCTTCTTAGCACGGGCAGCAGCCTCTACACGACCCTGTGGGAGAAGTGCCAGCTGGCTAACCTTTGAGCTGACGAAGAGCATGGCAGAACCATTCTTACATGCAGCAACACAAGCACCGCAACCGATACATGTAGCGCAATCCATTGCCTCGTCTGCATTCTCCTTAGGAATCAGGATAGCGTTGGCATCCTGAGCCTGACCTGTACGGATGCTGGTGTAACCACCTGCCTGGATGATCTTGTCGAATGCTGAACGGTCAACCATACAGTCCTTGATGATAGGGAAACCAGCAGAACGCCAAGGCTCAACGGTGATAACGTCACCATCGTTGAAACGACGCATGTAGAGCTGACATGTTGTAGCACCACGCTCAGTCTTACCATGAGGTGTACCATTAATATAGAGAGAGCACATACCGCAGATACCCTCGCGGCAGTCGTGGTCGAAGACGAAAGGCTCCTGACCTGACTCGATGAGCTCCTCGTTCAAGATGTCGAGCATCTCGAGGAATGAAGTATCATCTGGGATGTTCTTCATCTCGTGTGTATCGAAGTGACCCTGTGCTGTAGGGCCGTCCTGCTTCCAATACTTAACTGTGAAACTTATATTTCTTGCCATTGTCTTGTTCGCTTTTTAATTCTTGTAATTTCTTGTCTGTACCTTAATTGCCTCATACTCGAGAGGTTCCTTGTTGAGCACTGGAGCAGTTGTATCGTTGCCCTGATACTCCCAGCAACCTACGTAGAAGAAGTTCTCGTCATCACGCTTAGCCTCGCCTTCCTCTGTCTGGTACTCCTCACGGAAGTGACCACCACAGCTCTCGTTGCGGTGCAATGCGTCGTAAGCGATCAACTCGCCCATCAAGATGAAGTCACGCAAGTGGATAGCCTTATCCAACTCTACGTTCAAGCCTTCCTTCTTGCCAGGGATGAAGAGGTTCTTGTTGAATTCCTCGCGGAGAGCCTTCATCTTCTTCAAGCCTTCCTCAAGACCTTCCTTGGTACGACCCATACCTACGTGCTCCCAAAGGATGTGCCCCAACTCCTTGTGGATAGAATCTACAGAGCGCTTGCCCTGGATACCCATCAGGCGGTCGATTTCCTTCTGAACACCTGCCTCTGCCTCTGCGAACTCTGGGAGATCGGTAGAGAGCTTTGGCCACAATGCCTGATCGGCCAAGTAGTTCTGGATGGTGTATGGCAATACGAAGTAACCGTCAGCCAAACCCTGCATCAAAGCAGATGCACCCAAACGGTTAGCACCGTGGTCAGAGAAGTTACACTCACCAATAGCGAAGAGACCTGGGATTGTGGTCATCAACTCGTAGTCAACCCAGATACCACCCATTGTATAGTGGATAGCAGGGAAGATCATCATTGGGTTGTAGTACTTCACGCCGTTAATCTCGTTAGCCAACTCACCTGGGTTAACGTCGGTAATCTCCTCATACATATCGAAGAGGTTGCCATAACGCTGAAGGATAACGTCGATACCGAGACGGTTGATAGACTCAGAGAAGTCGAGGAATACGGCAAGACCTGTGTTGTTGACACCGAAGCCCTTGTCGCAACGCTCCTTAGCTGCACGAGAAGCCACGTCACGAGGAACCAGGTTACCGAATGCAGGGTAACGGCGCTCCAAGTAGTAGTCGCGGTCTTCCTCAGGAATATCAGAACCCTTCTTTGTACCTGCCTGCAATGCCTTGGCATCCTCAATCTTCTTAGGAACCCAGATACGACCATCGTTACGGAGTGACTCTGACATCAAAGTCAACTTACTCTGGTTTGTACCGTGAACAGGGATACATGTAGGGTGAATCTGAACGTAAGATGGGTTAGCGAAGTCAGCACCCTTGCGGTAGCACTGGATAGCTGCTGTACAGTTACAACCCATAGCGTTTGTAGAAAGGAAGTAAGCGTTACCATAACCACCGGTAGCGATAACTACGGCGTTGGCAGAGAAACGCTCCAACTTACCTGTGATCAGATTCTTGGCGATGATACCACGAGCGTGACCGTCAACGATAACAACATCCTCCATCTCGTAACGGGTGAAGAGCTTAACCTTACCTGCCTCAACCATGCGGCTCAAAGAAGAGTAAGCACCGAGGAGGAGCTGCTGACCTGTCTGACCCTTAGCATAGAATGTACGAGATACCTGAGCACCACCGAAAGAACGGTTAGCCAACATACCACCGTATTCACGAGCGAAAGGAACGCCCTGAGCTACGCACTGGTCGATGATGTCGTTGCTCACCTCAGCCAAACGGTAAACGTTAGCCTCACGAGCACGGTAGTCACCACCCTTTACTGTATCGTAGAACAGACGGTAAACAGAGTCACCATCATTCTGATAATTCTTAGCTGCATTGATACCACCCTGTGCAGCGATAGAGTGAGCACGACGTGGAGAGTCCTGGATGCAGAAGTTCAAGATGTTGAAGCCCATCTCGCCAAGAGAAGCAGCTGCAGAAGCACCTGCCAAACCTGTACCTACGACGATAACGTCGAGCTTTAACTTATTCTTTGGGTTAACCAAACGCTGGTGAGCCTTATAGTTGGTCCACTTCTCAGCAACTGGTCCTTCAGGTATTCTAGAATTTAATGTTTTTGCCATAATCTTTTTTAATACTTAAATGATTATACGAATTATGCGCAGCACAAAGATGGAGCGCAACCGAAAGCGAATGCCAATACGACAACGATGAAGAGGAGAAGCAGGATGGTAGAGTAAATCATACCAATAGTCTTCCAACGGCAGAACCAAGTCTTACCGTTCCAACCGAGAGTCTGAATAGCACTCCAGAAACCGTGAGTGAGGTGGAACCAAAGAGCTACCAACCAGATGATGTAGAGAACTACGAACACTGGGTTAGCGAAGGTGTCCTGAATGAATGCGAAGCCGTCTGCTGGGCTGTGGCCGAAGCTTGTACCCAAAAGTTCAGCAAACATCATGTTGTACCAGAAATTGAAGAGGTGAAGCAACAAACCGAGAACGATGATGATACCGAGCACCAACATGTTCTGGCTAGCCCACTCTACCTTCTCTGGCTTTGCGGTTACCTCGTAACGCTGATTACCACGAGCACGACGGTTCTGTGCTGTCAGGATGAAAGCGTAAACGATGTGACAAACTGCCAAAGCTGCCAAACCTAATGTTGCAACTACGGCGTACCAGTTAGCACCCAACAACTCGCAGATTGCGTTGTAAGCTTCTCCAGAGAAAAGCGCAACCACATTCATGCAACCGTGGAATGTCAAGAATAGAATAAGAGCGATACCAGTTACTGACATCACTACCTTTCTACCAATAGATGAATTGATTAACCACATAAATGATTGAATTTTAATTATTTAACTGTTTGAAACTAATTTATTATTTCCTTCATCTCGTACTTGCAATACCACTTTCAAGGCATTCTGCAATCCTCATTTATAGGTATATTTTCGCAAGTCTGCTGCAAAATTACTATATTTTAATGATTTATCAAAGTATTTTTGCTAAAATTTCAATTAAATTTCTTACTTTTGCCGAAAATTAGATAAAATATAGATTAGAAACAGAGATTATGAACTTCAATTATGACGTACTCGTTATCGGTGGAGGGCACGCCGGATGCGAGGCAGCAGCTGCCTCGGCAAACATGGGCGCCAACACCTGCTTGATAACGATGGACATGAACAAGATTGGTCAGATGAGTTGCAATCCTGCCATAGGCGGTATTGCCAAGGGACAGATTGTGCGAGAGATTGATGCACTGGGCGGACAGATGGGTATCGTCACCGACAAGACGGCTATCCAGTTCCGTATGCTTAATATAGGAAAGGGACCTGCCGTATGGAGTCCTCGTGCTCAATGCGACCGTGGCAAGTTCATCTGGGAATGGAGAACCATTCTCGACCATACCGACCATCTCGACATCTGGCAAGACCAGGCAGACGAGCTTCTCGTAGCAAACGGAGAGGCAATCGGCGTGCGCACCATCTGGGGTGCAGAATTCTATGCCAAGAGCATCATCATCACCGCTGGCACTTTTCTCAACGGATTGATGCACGTGGGAAGAAAGATGGTGGAAGGTGGAAGATGTGCAGAACCTGCCGTTCATCATTTCACAGAAAGCATCACCCGATGGGGAATCACATCGGCAAGAATGAAAACAGGAACTCCTGTCCGCATCGACAAGCGAAGCGTTCACTTCGAAGACATGGAGGAGCAACCGGGTGACATCGATTTCCATCAGTTCTCGTACATGGGCAACCACAGAGTTCTGAAACAGCTTCCTTGCTGGACATGCTATACGAACAGCAAGGTGCACGAAATCCTGAAAAGCGGATTAAACGACTCACCTTTATATAATGGTCAAATCCAAAGCACAGGTCCCCGTTACTGTCCAAGCATCGAAACCAAGCTTGTCACCTTCCCCGACAAGGAACAGCACCCGCTCTTCCTGGAACCAGAAGGTGAAGACACCAATGAAATGTACCTGAATGGATTCTCATCCAGCATGCCGATGGAAATCCAACTGGATGCACTCCACGAAATCCCGGCATTGAGAGATGCGAAGATCTACCGACCAGGTTACGCCATCGAGTACGATTACTTCGACCCAACCCAGCTGAAGCATTCGCTGGAGTCGAAAATCATCAAGGGACTTTTCTTTGCCGGACAGGTAAACGGAACCACCGGTTACGAAGAAGCAGGAGGTCAGGGCACGGTTGCCGGAATCAACGCTGCACTTCATTGCGTGGGCGACAAGACGTTCGAGATGAAGCGAGACGAGAGTTACATCGGCGTACTCATCGATGACCTCACCACAAAGGGTGTAGATGAACCATACCGCATGTTCACCTCAAGAGCCGAGTACCGCATCCTGCTTCGCCAGGACGACGCCGATTCCCGACTCACGGAAAAAGCATACGAGCTCGGCATCGCCAAGCGCGACCGTTACGACTGGTGGATGGAGAAGAAAGATGCTATCGAAAGAATCATAGACTTCTGCGCCAACTATCCTATCAAGAAAGACGAGATCAATCCGAAGCTCGAAGCACTCGGCACTACTCCACTCCGCGCCGGCTGCAAGCTCATCGACCTCGTGGCTCGTCCGCATCTCAACCTTCAGAACCTGTCGGAAATCATCCCCGACCTGAAGGCAGCGATGGAAGCACCAGACAACCGGAAAGAAGAGATTGCCGAGGCGGCAGAAATCAAGATGAAGTACAAAGGATACATCGAGCGCGAGCGACTCATCGCCGACAAGATGCACCGTCTGGAGAACATCAGAATCAAGGGACGCTTCAACTACTCTGAGATTCTCGAAATCTCAACAGAAGGACGACAAAAGCTCGAGCGCATCGACCCTGACACGTTGGCTCAGGCAAGCCGAATTCCAGGTGTATCTCCAAGCGACATCAATGTACTGCTCGTCCTACTGGGAAGATAAGCAAAGATGCATTGCTCGTCTTACCTGGAAGACAAGCAGAAGAATTGGCGGTTTCAGCAAGAAAAAACCTGCAAAACAAGGGATCTCAGCAATGTTTCACGTGAAACCACTCTCACATAAAGCATTTGATAACAAAGAACTTAGACTCTTTTGCATCAAGAAAATTGTGGTTAAAGAAAAACTTCAGTGTTTCCGTGGAACACAGCCGATAAAAGCTGCCAAAACTCGAAGAAACAATAAAAAATATAGTATTAATTTATAGTATAAAAGACAATGAACAATCAGCTATTATTAGACAATCTGCGTTGCATTCCAGATTGGCCTATCAAGGGGGTAAACTTCCGCGATGTAAGTACCCTGTTTAAGAATCCAGAGTCTCTTAAAGAGATCTGCGATGAGATGTACGAGATCTACAAAGACAAAGGTATTACCAAGATTGTAGGCATCGAATCACGTGGTTTCGTGATGTCTTCTGCCCTCGCAATCCGTCTCGGCGCAGGCGTAGTTTTATGCCGAAAGCCAGGTAAGCTTCCATGCAAAACCGTACAGGAAAGCTATGCGAAAGAATACGGTATGGACACCATCGAAATCCACGAAGATGCCATCAACGAGAACGACATAATCCTCCTTCACGACGACCTTCTCGCTACCGGCGGAACCATGAAGGCAGCCTGCAATCTGGTGAAGAAATTCCACCCAAAGAAGGTGTATGCTAACTTTATCATCGAGCTCGTAAACGAGAATTTCGAAGGCAGAAAGAACTTCGATGAGGATGTAGAAGTATCTACGTTATTGCAGTTGTAAAGCATAAAAAATGCTTGAATAATGCATATTATTCTGCAGTTATAAAGCATACGGGCGTTGCCGTTTCACGTGAAACAGCAACGCTCTTTCACCCTATTTTAACCCCATAAAGGTATGACGAAACAAGAAAATGAGGAAAGATTAGCACGGTTAAAAAGCATCGTCTTAAGCATGCCGGAGAAACCGGGAAGCTATCAATATTACGACGAGAACCACACGATTATATATGTAGGAAAGGCGAAAAATCTGAAGAGAAGAGTATCTTCCTACTTCCATAAAGAGGTAGATAGATACAAGACAAAGGTGCTTGTTTCTAAGATTTTCGACATCTCATACACCGTCGTGAACACCGAAGAAGATGCACTTTTGCTGGAAAACAGCCTTATTAAAAAGTATAATCCAAGGTATAATGTTTTGCTGAAAGACGGCAAAACCTACCCCTCTATATGTGTTACCAACGAGTATTTTCCCCGCATTTTCAAGACGCGCCATATCAATAAAAAGGTGGGAACTTTCTTCGGCCCTTACCCTCATGTTGGCAGTATGTATGCCGTTCTGGAGGTCATCAAGAAGCTGTATAAACCCCGTACTTGCAGGTTTCCTATCACCAAAGAAGGCGTGGCGGAAGGCAAATATAAGCCCTGTCTGGAGTACCATATTCACAACTGCGGAGCACCCTGCATCAGCAAGCAGAGCTACGAGGAATACCAGGAAAACATGCGCCAGGCGCGTGAAATTCTGAAGGGAAATACCCGTGAAGTAAGCAAATATCTCTATGATCTGATGATGAAAAATGCCGAGCTTCTACGCTTTGAAATAGCCGAAGAATACAAGAAGAAGTATCAATTACTGGACGAATTTGAGGCAAAAAGCGAGGTGGTAAGCCATACGATTACCGATGTGGATGTCTTCACCATCGTGAATGATGACGCCAACAAGAACGCCTTCATCAACTATATTCACGTGAAAAACGGCACCATCAACCAGAGCTTTACCTACGAGTACAAGCGCAAGTTGGAGGAAAGCGACGAGGAACTTCTGATTACCGCCATACCGGAAATCAGGGAGCGTTTCCACTCCACTTCGAAGGAGATCATCGTACCTTTCGAGATGGAATGGAAGCTGAAAGATGCTACCTTCTTCGTGCCTCAGAGGGGCGACAAGAAGCACCTTCTGGAACTATCGGAAATGAACTGCAAGCAGTATAAATTCGACCGTTTGAAGCAGGCTGAAAAGCTCAATCCTGAACAGAAGCAAACCCGATTGATGAAGGAATTGCAATCGAAACTGAAGCTTCCAAAGATGCCTTACCAGATAGAATGCTTCGATAATTCCAACATATCGGGTACCGATGCCGTGGCTGGATGTATTGTATATAAAGGTATGAAACCATCAAGAAAGGACTATAGAAAATACAACATCAAGACGGTGGAAGGACCAGATGATTATGCTTCGATGCAGGAGGTGGTAAGACGCCGGTACAGTCGCATGCTAGAGGAAGAAACTCCCCTGCCAGACCTCATCATCACCGATGGTGGCAAGGGGCAGATGGAGGTGGTAAGAGAGGTGATAGAAGACGAACTGCACCTGGAAATCCCTATCGCAGGTCTTGCCAAGGACGACCGCCATCGCACCAACGAACTTCTCTACGGTTTTCCGCCACAAACCATCGCTCTACCACCAGAAAGCGAGCTTTTCAAGGTGTTGACGCAGATACAGGACGAGGTACATAGATACGCCATCACCTTCCATCGCGACAAGCGAAGCAAGCACGCTCTCCATTCCGAGTTAGACGACATCAAGGGCATCGGTCCTAAGGCAAAAGAAGCGCTTCTGAGCAAGTTTAAGAGCGTGAAAAAGATAAAAGAAGCATCACAGGAACAGCTTTCAGAGGTATTAGGACCTCATAAAGCCGAGATTCTTGCGAAATATTTCACAGAAAAGAGCGAGAATATGAAATAAAAGTCGTATATTTGCAGTTGAAACTATAGTAATAATAATAAAGATTGAACAGAACCCAGGATTCCACAAAATGCTATTCATAAAGTTCAATGTTCAACATTCAAAGTTCAAAGTAGTAATATGAGAATAGTAATACAACGTGTCGGTCATGCCTCTGTTACCATCGAAGGAGAAGTGAAATCTGCCATCAAGCAGGGCTATCTAATCCTTCTCGGCGTTGAGGAAAGCGACACTTCAGAAGACGTAGATTGGTTGGTTAGAAAGGTCATAGGCCTTCGTGTTTTCGACGACGAGAATCACGTAATGAACCGCTCTATCATGGATGTAAACGGCGAGGTTCTGGTGATTAGCCAGTTCACCCTATTCGCCAGCTACAAGAAGGGTAATCGCCCTAGCTGGCTAAGAGCTGCCAAACACGAAATCAGCGTTCCGCTCTACGAGGAATTCTGCAAAAAGCTTTCCGATGCACTCGGAAAACCAGTAGGAACGGGCGAATTTGGTGCCGACATGAAGGTAGAATTACTGAATGATGGTCCTGTTACCATCATGATGGATACCCATAATAAGGAATAAGAAAATGACAATAAAAGAAGCACAGGAAGCAGTAGATAAGTGGATTAAGGAATATGGCGTTCGCTATTTCAGCGAACTAACCAATATGGCTTGTCTTACGGAAGAAGTAGGAGAACTGGCTCGTGTCATCGCCCGAACATACGGCGACCAGAGCTTCAAGAAAGGCGAAAAGCCTAACCTAGGAGAGGAAATGGCAGACGTTCTCTGGGTTCTCATCTGTCTGGCTAACCAAACGGGTATCGATCTTACCGAAGAGCTCCAGAAAAGCATCGACAAAAAGACCCAAAGGGATTCGGAAAGACATAAGGACAATCCGAAATTGAAGAATCATAATGATTCAAAATTGAAGGAGTAAACAACCCGAAATTGAAGGAAGAAGCACCTCCGAAATCGAAGGAGTAAAACCGAAATTTAAAGAATAATATAGATAACTCAACTTTAATAATTAAACAAGTAACATTAAGTATGAGCAGCATTAAAGAACAGGTTCTTGCACAGCAGCAGGGACAATACAGCGAGTCAGACGATAAGTATTTATCTGTCTTGAAACAGTATAACTGCGACCTCAACGACGAGGAAGTAGCAGCAGAAGTAAAGAAGATTCTTGACGAGAAGGTAGCAGAAAACGAAACCATGGAGGTGAAGAAATTCCTCTTTGGCAGCATCGAACTTACATCTCTTCATACAGAAGATACAGAAGAAAGCATCCTGGCAATGATTGAAAAGGTAAATCAATTTGCCAAGGATTATCCTGAACTTCCTCACGTAGCAACCGTATGCACCTACCCTAACTTCGCAGGACTTATCAGTCAGAGTTTGGAAGTAGATGGCGTAGAAATCGCAGTAGTAAGCGGCAATTTCCCTTCATCTCAGACATTCATAGAGGTAAAGATTGCCGAGACAGCTATGGCTATCAAGGATGGCGCTACAGAGGTAGATATCGTTATGCCAGTTGGCAAATTCTTCAGCGAGGATTACGAAGGTCTCTGCGACGATATCCAGGAGTTGAAGGCAACCTGCGGCGAGCACAAGATGAAGTGTATCCTGGAAACAAGCGATTTGAAGAACTGCAGCAACATCATGAAGGCTTCTGTTCTTGCCATGTATGCAGGTTCTGATTACATCAAGACTTCTACAGGTAAGGAGAAGGTTTCAGCTACTCCAGAGGCAGCTTACGTAATGTGCCAGGCAATCAAGGCATATTATGAGAAGACTGGCATCCAGATTGGTTTCAAGCCTGCCGGCGGCATCAACACCGTTCACGACGCAGTGGTTTACTACACCATCGTGAAGGAAGTTTTGGGTGAGAAATGGTTGACCAACGAGTGGTTGCGCCTGGGAACCTCACGCCTTACCAACCTCCTCTTAAGCGAGCTTGTAGGAAAGGAAATCAAGTACTTCTAAAAGGCAATCGTGTAATTCAAACCTTGACAAAGGAGATAGATAAAAGATAAAGGGCTGATTCTCAACGAGAGAACCAGCCCTTTCCTTTAATGTATATCAAGTTTCAATAAATCAAAATTGCGTGATTAAATGATATTACGCCTTACGTTCAATCACAAAATCCAAATAAGCCTTCAGCGCATTATAGATGCTCTTATCCTCCACATAGGTATCAAGGAAAGTCATCGCCTCGGCATGGAAATCCCACATACGCTTATCAGCGTATTCAATACCGCCGTTTTCCTTGGTAAACGCAACAAGCTGAGCAATCTCTTCTCGCGATACAGTACGAGCCTTCACCTTTCGTGCAAGCTTCAGCATCTCTTCGTCGCCAGTAGATTTCAAGGCATAGATAACCGGAAGAGTAAGCTTTCCCTCGGTCATATCATTTCCGGTAGGTTTACCTATCTCCTTGGAGTCGTAATAATCAAAGATGTCATCACGAATCTGGAAGATAATACCCAGATTCTGACCGAATCGCTTCGCCTCTTCTATCTCTATGGCAGAAGCATGAGTTGACATTGCACCAATACCTGCACAAGCCTCAAAGAGAGCAGCTGTTTTCTGTTTGATTACCTGATAATATATCTCTTCTGAGATTTCATCATTACTAATACTGTTGAGCTGAAGTATCTCACCATTCGACAAGATACGACCCAATTCTGCCAGATAGCGTACGATTTCCTCGGAGTGTGAATAGGAAACATTGAGCAAAGCGGTAGAAAGAATATAGTCACCAACAAGCACGGCTACCTTATTATTATAAGTAGCATTCACACTTGCTTGACCACGACGCTCGCCGCTTTCATCTACCACATCATCATGCACAAGAGAGGCGGTATGGAGCAACTCCAAACCGACTGCTGAATGCTGGGTAACCTCTGAAACCTTGCCGAAATTTCGCGCCATCAACAGGATGAGCATAGGGCGCATTCGTTTACCAGCGCGCTGACGGATATGGTCGAGCACCTGGGAAAGAAGGCCATCGCTATGCATCAAAGATTTGTTGAACAAATCAACAAAATCTGCCAATTCTGCCTCAATAGGCTGCTTAATAAGTGATAAATAGTCCATTAATTCTGAAATTTGATACAAAATTACGCATTTATTCTTGAAATATCGCATTTTTTTAGTAATTTTACACCATAAAAATGAATATTATGGATAAATTGTTCCTTTTAGACGCATATGCGCTCATTTATAGGTCGTATTATGCCTTTATGAAAGCCCCTCGAATCAATTCGAAGGGACTTAATACTTCGTGTGTAATGGGCTTCTGCAATACCCTCAACGAGATACTCACCAAGGAGAAGCCAACCCATATTGCCGTGGCTTTCGACCATGGCAAAACCTTCCGTCACGAAGCTTTTCCTGCGTATAAAGCACAGCGAGAAGAGACACCGGAAGACATCAAGCTCTCGGTACCTATCATCAAGAATATCCTGGAGGCTTATCATATTCCTATTCTTCAGGTGGATGGTTTCGAGGCGGATGATATCATTGGTACCGTTGCCTTGAAGGCAGGCGAGATGGGTATCGAAACCTATATGCTCACACCAGATAAGGATTATGCCCAGCTGGTAAGAGACAACGTATTCATGTTCCGACCTCGCCATGGCGGTGGTTACGAGAAGTTGGGCGTTGCCGAGATTGAAGAGAAATACAGCATCTCTTCCCCACTCCAGGTTATCGATCTTCTGGCATTGATGGGTGACTCTGCCGACAACTTCCCTGGATGCCCGGGTGTTGGAGAGAAGACAGCCATCAAACTCATCAACCAGTTTGGAAGCGTAGAGGGATTGATAGAAAACAGCGCCGAGGTGAAAGGCAAGCTTCGCGAGAAAGTGGAGGGTGCCATAGAGGATATCAA
Organism: Prevotella sp. TF12-30; assembly: GCF_003436715.1. Lineage (NCBI taxonomy): Bacteria > Pseudomonadati > Bacteroidota > Bacteroidia > Bacteroidales > Prevotellaceae > Prevotella > Prevotella sp. TF12-30. The sequence goes on from NZ_QSQJ01000030.1 coordinate 16,213, forward strand.
AATTTCGAAGTTCCTGGCAACCATCAGAACCGATGTTCCGGTAGAGCTCAAGATGGAAGATCTGAAACTGGAAGAACCAGACAATGCCAAGCTGGATGAAATCTTCACCGATCTGGAGTTTAAGTCGTTCGCAAAGCGTGTTCTTAAAAAACCTCAAAAAGTGCAAACAAAGGCTACAGGAGAGCTTGATCTCTTTGGCGCACAGCAAGACGATGGGCAAGAAGAGGAAGAAAACACGAGTTTTGAAACCATTAAAACGGTTGCTCACACCTACAAACTCATTGAAACAGAAGAAGATGCACGAAATCTCTTTAACTATTTAATTACAAAGCAGATTCTCAGTTTAGACACAGAGACCACTTCCACCTCCGCAGTAGATGCAGAATTAGTGGGATTGAGCTTTGCGGTAAAGGAGAAAGAGGCTTTCTACGTTGCAATTCCAGCGGAACGTGAAGAAGCCTTAAAATTCGTAAACATCTTCAAACCGCTCTACGAGAACCCGGAAATTCTGAAAGTGGGACAAAACATCAAGTACGATTACGAAGTGCTGATGAATTACGGAGTGGAGATACAGGGAAAGATGTTCGATACGATGATTGCTCATTATCTCATCCAGCCGGAGCTTTATCACAATATGGATTACCTCGCCGAGGTATATCTCAAATACCAGACGGTTCACATAGAAGAGTTGATAGGTCCTAAGGGAAAAAACCAGAAATCGATGCGCGACCTGTCTCCGGCAGAAGTTTACGAGTATGCAGCAGAAGATGCCGACATCACCCTGCGCCTGAAGAATGTACTCGAACCAAAGCTCAAGGAGATAGAGTGCGAGGATTTATTCTGGAATGTAGAGATGCCGTTGGTGCCTGTTCTTGCCCACATGGAGATGACTGGCGTATGTATAGACACAGATACACTGAAGGAAACGTCTAATAATTTAACCAATCGACTCAATGAGATAGAACATCATATCTATGAGTTGGCAGGCGAATCATTCAATATTGGTTCTCCACGTCAGGTAGGCGATATTCTCTTCGGCAAGATGAAGATTGTGGAAAAGCCAAAGAAGACAAAGACCGGACAGTACGTAACGAGCGAGGAAGTATTGCAGCAATTGCGCAGCAAGAGTCCAATCATCGATGAGATTCTGAACTACAGAGGATTAAAGAAACTGTTGGGAACCTATGTAGATGCTCTTCCTAAGCTCATTAATCCTCGTACAGGTCACATCCATGCCTCCTTTAACCAAACCATCACCGCTACGGGTCGCCTGTCATCCAGCGATCCGAACCTGCAGAATATCCCTGTGCGCGATGATGACGGAAAGGAGATAAGAAGATGCTTTATCCCAGAGCCGGGATGTCTGTTCTTTTCTGCAGATTACTCCCAGATAGAACTCCGCATCATGGCACACCTGAGCGAGGATCCTAATATGGTAGAGGCTTTCCTGGAAGGATCAGATATCCACGCAGCTACTGCAGCCAAGATCTGGCATGAAGACATCAAGGACGTAACCGATGCCCAGCGCAAGAAAGCAAAGACGGCCAACTTCGGTATCATCTACGGCATTACCACCTTCGGCCTTGCTCAGCGCATGAACATCGAGAACCGAGAGGCGAAGCAAATCATAGAAGATTACTTCCGCACCTTCCCGGGCGTACATGCCTATATGGAGAAGTCGAAAGAGATAGCAAGGGAGAAAGGCTATGCCGAAACCCTCTTCCACCGTCGTCGCTACCTGCCAGATATCAACAGCAAGAACGGCACAGTAAGAGGCTTCGCAGAGCGCAATGCCATCAATGCCCCTATCCAGGGATCAGAAGCCGACATCATCAAGGTTGCTATGGTGAAGATCTTCAACCGATTCAAGGCAGAGGGCATCAAGAGTAAGATGATCATCCAGGTACACGATGAACTCAACTTCTCTGTTTATCCAGAGGAAAAAGAGAAGGTAGAGAAAATCGTGATAGAGGAAATGGAGAATGCCTATAAGCTCAAGGTTCCTTTGATTGCTGATGCCGGCTGGGGAAAGAACTGGCTGGAAGCGCATTAAAAAGAGCATCAACTCTTTAGGAAAAGACTTAAAAAGAAAGAAGAAAGACTTCAAAGAGCAACAAGAAAGACTTCAAAGAACAAGAAGAAGAAGCCTTTCCTAGCGTTCAAATAAACAAAAAATAGCTGCAAATGGTAAAAAACGAGCCATTTGCGGCTTTTTTTATAGGTTTATGAGATTCTTTTATTATTTTTTTGTATATTTGTAGCAGAAATCTATCAAGTATAGGTAAGGCAAGGAGAATTGAACCAAAATGAACCAACATACATTGGCTTTTTTTCCCTACCTTTGCAAAGAAAAAGAATAATGATAATATAAAATTCAAAGCTTATGAAACATCTATTTTTCCTTGTAGGTTTGCTCTGCCTGATGACAGCACCTATCAGTTCATTTGCCCAGGCACAGAATGCTAAGGACTTAAGAAAAGAACGCTTGGAGATGCTCAAGGCATCTAAGTCTGAACTCAACGAGAAAGCATCAAAGGCTGCAAAGAAAGAAGCCAAGAAGCTTCAGAAAGAAGGCTGGCAGACAGCTCCTGGTGCACTCCCACTGGAAAAGCAGTTGGATAAGTCATACGCTATGCAGTATCAGTATGACGAATCTATGTACCCAATGTACATCATGGGTGAAGCCATGAGTATCGGTGAGAACTATGACGGCGCCAAGATGCAAGCCATGGAACTGGCCAAGCAGAACCTTGCAGCTCAGATTCAGACAGAAGTTTCAGGTCTTATCGACAACTCTGTAGCTACCCAGCAGCTTGCCATGGAAGAAGCAGTTACCGTTACCAAGAGTATCATGGCCAGCAAGAGCCTCATCGTACAGAGCATCGGCAGAACCATCACAGTCATGGAGTGCTACCGTACCTTGAAGAACAAGAACAAGGAAGTACTCGTCCGCATCGCATACAATGGAGCCATGGCTAAGGCTGCTGCCAAGAATGCCATCCGCCAGAGCCTCGAAAACGAGAGTGCGGAGCTTCACAAGAAACTTGATAACGTATTGGGAACAAAATAATATTTGCAAAGTCACATGAAAAAGACTACATTGGCAATTGTTTGCCTGTTAGGATGCACTGCACTCAGCCTCTCTGCACAGGAGGCTGAGAAAAAGCAGCTGCACGAAATCAAGGTAAAATTCGATAAGGTACCAGATGGACTTGCCAACTACTACAGTGGCTACTACTACTACAATGGCAAGGAAATCTATAATATGCGTAACTACCTGATGTACACAGGTAATCGCATCAATGCACTTACCATTAACCCAAGCGGCAGTTCGTATGCCTTCATCGACAGCAAGAAAGACAAGAATACCGTAGATGTATTTAGTTTGATGACCAAGGATCAGCAATTGGGCAAGATTACGACCAACAAGCTGTTTAAGCCACTGGCTATCTGCTATTCACCAAACGCCAAGTTCCTCTACGTGATGGGATCGGATTCCAAAATCCACATCTTTGAAACCCGCAAGACCCGCGAGGTGAAGAGTTTCGCCATCAAAGAACCAGCTACCCGCCTCGATGCAAGCCCTAACGGATTCTTCCTCATCGCCAGCACCAAGGATAAGCTTCAGGTCATCAACCTGGAGAATGAAACCGTGCGCACTACCCTTCCGCTCAAGGCAGCTTTCAAGGACGTAGCCTTCTCAAGCAACAGCAAGCAGATGGCAGTTCTCACAGCAGACGGAACCTGCGATGTATATGATACCAAGACTTTCACCGTGAGCAAGCACTTCGATGCCATGGGTATCGCTGAAAGATGCTTCTTCCACCCGGAAAACAAGTATCTGGCTATCGTAACAGGCGACCAGCGTGTGGCTTTCATCAACCTGCTCAATGAGGACGACCGCCAGTACGTGGATGCCAAGGAAGGCGGAATCAAGTACATCAACTTCTCAAAGAACGTGAAGAATGATATCTATCTGGTACACAACTATACCAGCGGAATCGTCTTTACCCCGGTAGGATTCCTGAGTCCTAACCGTCAGGAGAAGCTGAAGAATGAGTTGAACAGCCGTATGGATGAGTGGATGAAGCGTATGGAAGGCGAGAGCCTTGACGACTACAATGCCCGTGTGAACGAGGAATCAAGATTGAAGCAGATGCGCCTCTTTGAGTCACAGATTGCTACCAACATGGCAGATAATCTCCTCACCACATCCGACGTAAAGCTCGGTAACTATAACTCAGATATGAATATGTTGACCCTGGAATTCAACAACATGCCAAGCATCTACTTGACAGTACCTGTTAGCGAGTTGGAAGGCATGGATGCAGGAAGCCTGGAATTCACCAATACCCAGTATGGATTGAACGACAAGGATGAATTCGAGCTTGTATATACCGAGGTTATCAACAAGAAGACAGGCAAGAAATACGTGTTCGACAACACCGAGCGTAAGTCATTGGCATTCTTGGAGTCAGACGACAACTTCGTACCATTCGAGCAGCTTCAGGGTGCCAAGATGGAAGAGTTGAAGCTTGAGGAAATCAAGAACAAGATCATGAAGAATGCCCAGGAGCAGAACATCATCTCTGATCATACCAAGATAGATGTACATACCAAGGTAGCCAACGCCACCGATGCATCAGGTAAGAACATCTTCAACTATGATGTAGATGTATCTTATGCTGTAGATGAGGAGTACTCGGCCAAGGATGACTTTGCACCAGGTCGCTTTAAGGTAGAAGAATCCAATGCCGCTCAGGCAATGCTCGCCATCGTGAAGAAGGCTTTGGAGGAAGATTTCGCCAAATATACCGCAGAGGGCAAGCAGGTGAAGATTCAGATTACCGGTATGGCAGATGCCTTGCCATTCAGCCGCACCGTGGCATACGATGGCTGCTATGGCGACTTCGAGCAGGAACCAGTACACAAGAACGGCGAACTGAGCAATATCACCGTAACCAAATCTACCGGTATCGGCGAGAACGATCAGCTGGCTTACTTGCGTGCCATGGGTGTGAAGGATTATATCGAGAAGAATATCCCAGCACTCCAGAAGATGAAGACCTCTTATGATACTTATATCGAAGTATCTGAGAACAAGGGTGGAGAATACCGCCGCATCGGCGTGAAGTTCACCTTTATTGATGTATTCTAATATTGATGGATTCTATAATGAAGAAAGTATTTATTGCAATATCTATTTTACTCTTATCGTCGGGCAGCAAACTGGCTGCCCAGACGATAACTGACTCTAACGACGCCTACAGAGAGTTTGTTCAGCTCGCCAACAAGGACGAGGACAAATCTCAGATGTACGATGCGCTATATCGTTGCTATACGGCAACTTACGCCATCATTACCCACTCAGAGAAGACGAGTGCCGAATATTCACAGGCGATGGCCAATATGAAGAATATCATTGCTTTCCTACCTAATGCCGCTGCCTATAACAGTAACAACCAGAGCACAGGAAACGCCATCAAGTTTGCACGCGCCTACGTGGATGTTGTCGGCTTATCCGACTTTGCCGATGGTGGTTACACCTCTCAAAATGCCTATTCACAGCTCTCTTACTTTGCGGCAGCCAATCTGGTAAACCGCCGCCAGTATGAGGAAGCTATTCCATACCTGCAAGCTTATCTCCGTTCGGGTGACGAGAAGTACCGTAAATCGGTATTCGTCAACCTCATCAAGGCTTGCGCACAATCCAATAAATATCAGCTTGCCGTCATCACTCTCGAACAGGCATCTGATAACTATCCTACCGACTATGACATCATTTCGTCGGCAGTAAATCTGTGTATCGACCACAAGGATAATGCCAATCTCCAGAAGTTCGTAGGCAAGGGTCTTGCCCTCCGCCCAGACGATGAGACCCTTCTCAACATCCAGGGTAAACTCTATGAGGAAGGCCATCATTTCGAGCAGGCGCTCGATATCTACAAGAAACTGCAAGTAGCTCATCCTAAGGCTCTTGATGTATTGAAACACCTGGCTATCAACAACTATAACATAGGTGTGCAAAACTATAACCAGGCGCTGGAGCTCAAGGAAAACGATCCTCACATCAAGGATCTGGAGACCGTATATAAGGATTACTTCACCTATTCTATCGGTCACATCAAGAACATCATCATCAGCGACCCACTTTCGCTGAAATACACCCAGGCTCTCGCCATCGCATACAAGTGTGTAGGTGATAAGGAGAACTTCAATATCATCAACAACAAGCTGGCTTCGCTCGGAGGCGGTAAAATCGAGTCGAACGTGATTCCTCAGCTCATCGAGTTCAATGGCGAGGTAAAGCCAACCATCGCTGCCGCTGCACCTCAGACACAGACACTAAGCAACGACCAGAGTACTGCAGAGGAGAAGGGAATCCCAGCTTACTCTGCCTTTGCCATTCCATTCATCGAAAACCGCATCGACAAATGGCAGAAGAAGGACAGCTACGAGACTCTGGATGAGTATCGCGCGCGCATGACCGAGAAGAACCGAGATGCCAAGATTGCCGAGATGCAGCGACTTGCACAGCAGGAATACATCAGCAAGTACGAATCAAGAGTAAACCTGCGTCATCTGGAACTGAAACCATACGATGCCGACCACGAGGTATTCCTGGTAACATCGCCTGTTCTCGGCGAGATGATCGTACCGGTGCCAAGAGCCAACAACGAGGCACGCATCTTCGCTTCCAACTGGAACGGTATGCAGTTTAAGGATCCACAGTACTTCATCGACAAGGATCACCTGGCACTCGCCAAGCTCACCATCATCACCCCTTCGGGCAAGCAGTATCAGTACGACAACGCAGCAGCGCTCAACTATACCGCCACCAACGTAGAGGTACACTTCGACCCTATCACCGCCAATATGCTGGCATCCAACGAGAATGCAAACAAGCAGACGGTACAGCAGCAGAACGTGAAGCTGGGAACATCGGATGTGGATGAGAATATCCCAGAGAATCCTACCAGCAACACCAAGACCTTTGCCGTGGTCATCGCCAACCAGAACTACAGTAATGTGGCAGGCGTACCACTGGCTCTGAACGATGGTCTTGCCTTCTCCAAATACTGCGAGAAGACACTGGGCATGCCGGCAGAAAACGTGCGTTACTATGCTGATGCCTCATACGGTACGATGCTCCGCGCCATACGCGATATCAAGAATATCGCCAGCGCATTCAACGGCGACATCAACATCGTATTCTACTATGCCGGTCATGGTATTCCTAACGAATCTACGAAGGATGCCTACCTGCTTCCTACCGATGCCGACGGCACGCAGACAGAGGGTTGCTACTCTCTGAACAAGCTCTATGCCGAGTTGGGTTCTACCAAGGCAAAGGAGATTGTGGTGTTCCTGGATGCCTGCTTCAGCGGCTCGAAGCGCGAGGAAGGCATGCTGGCTTCTGCCCGTGGCGTAGCGCTGAAGGCTAAGCAGGAAGATCCACGTGGCAACATGGTGGTATTCAGTGCAGCATCGGGCGATGAAACTGCATTCCCATACTCAGCCAAGGGTCATGGCCTCTTCACCTACTATCTCCTGAAGAAACTCCAGGAAACCAAGGGTGATGTAAGCCTCGGCGAACTTGAAAGCTACATCTCTGAAAATGTGAAGCAGCAGTCAGTGGTTATCAACCGCAAGGTTCAGACTCCTACTGCCACTCCTTCTACCTCGCTTGCAGCAGGCTGGAAAGAGCTGAAACTGAAATAAGAATAACATAAAAATCAGCAAGGATGAGACACTACATTTTTGTGATGATTCTGATGTTCCTGGGCGTAGCTACAACCAGCTATGCCCAGCGCACCAGGAAAGTGCACGGAGAATACATCTACCATGCACCGGAAAACGTTTCGCTGGAGCAAGCCAAGAAGACGGCTCTGAGCAGAGCGCAGATTCAAGCCTTGGGCGATGAGTTCGGTACCGTGGTGGCGCAGCATAACGCTACCCTGATGAACAATACCAATGGCTCTACACAAACGGATTTCACCTCGCTGAGCAGCAGCGACGTGAAGGGTGAATGGCTGGAAACCATCGGCGAACCTAAGTACGAAATCAGTTACGAACAGGGCATGCTGGTGGTGAAATGCTCAGTAAGCGGAAAGGCACGGGAGCTGGTTGCCACACAGAACAGTTTCGTTGCCAAGATTCTGAGAAACGGTACAGAAGACAGATTCGAAAGCGACAACTTCAAGAGTGGCGACGATCTCTATCTCTCCTACCAGTCATCTACCAAGGGATACGTAGCCGTTTATCTGATAGATGACAGCAAGAATGCCTACTGTCTCCTGCCTTATCAGTCATCTCAGGATGGCAAGGTGAGGGTGGATGCCAACACGAGATACGTATTTTTCAATTCCAAGACGGCTGCACCGCTCTTTCAGCCGGCAGATGTAGATGAATATAACATGACCTGCGAAAAGGCGGCAGAAACGAATTATATCTATGTAATCAGTTCGCCTAACCCATTCATCAAGGCGATAGACAATGCCGTAGCCGGTTTGCCTAGAGAATTGAAGTACGAGGATTTCCAGAAGTGGCTTACCAAGAACCGTACAGCCGATAAGGATATGCAGGTAGAAATCAAAACCATCTCCGTAAAGAAATAACAGCAAAATAAAAGCCCAGGGCGGAATGCTCTGGGCTTTTTATTTTTATATGGTGTTTGCACTATCGCTCACGCAAAAAGTACTAGCGTAAAATGAAGTGAAACGCTGAAACGCTCAGCTATATCGAATTTTCAAGTGAAACGCTGAAACGCTCAGCTTTTATAATCTCTTGATCACAGATTCCAGCTGCTCACCCAATCCGATGGTATAACCCTGAGAGAGGAATACCACTCTGTTGAAGGTATCAGAAATCGTGAAGATAGGAAGCAGGTTCTTGTTCTGAAGCTTCATGTTCTCCACCATCTCCTTGCGGCAGGAACCATCCTTGTCGATACCGAAGATGATGTTCTTTGGCAAACCAGGGAACTCTGAGATTCTGAACTTTTTGGCAGATGCCTCATCCTCAAAGAGAATAACGATAGGACGACCCCACTTCTCGAATACCTGTGCCACCTTGGCGATGTCCTTCAAGGCGTGGTTGGTTGGCTCCTGACCTACACCGATCATACCTGTTACGAAGTAGCCGCGACCTGTCTGGCTCAAAAGGCTAACCTCCTGATTGCTTGGCAAGAGGATGAACTTGGATTCTGAATTGAAGTTACCCTTTACGGTAATCTCTGTCTCAGAACTGCGCAGATTCATATCCACCTGGGTAGTAGCCCCCTGCTTTACATGGAACAGCTGCATCTCTGCGAGCACACCACCGTTGGCAAGACGGGTACCAGATACCAGGGCATAATCGCCCTCATCCATATCTACGCCATTCTTGAAGGTACCGCTCCAGGTACAACCCTCCTCAGGATACTCCAGGAGCGAGGTAGAACCATCAGGGTTGATGCGATGGATAGTGAAATGGCTGTAGTACTTAGGATCATCCACAGCACCATTATCCTTGTAGTTCAGCACGAACTTGCCCATGGCAGAAGCCTTCTGCACGGCATTGTCGAAATCTACGTCAATCCATTCGCCACCATTGGCATTCTTATACTGAGTCTTCTTGGTCACCTCATCCACCTGAGCCTCGATGCCCAAGCTTCTGGCTACATCTACGAAGAAAACCTTGCGAGAGCGGGCGTCTGTAAGGCGTGAACGATATACGCCGATAGGTGTCTGGGCAATCTGCAGAGCCTTCAGGTCTGGATTGATGCGGATATTCTTCTTCACCCACTCTACCAGGAGATTAGGATTATTCTTAAAGGCTACCTGCTGCTTGGCAAACTCCTTCTCGAAGAACTGCTTGAACGGAGTGATGATCATCTCGTTTTCCACGCGAGGAGAAAGCTGATTGCTCTTGGCATTGAAGTTATCTTCCAGGATATCCATCTGCATATCTCTCAAGTCCTTGGCACTCAATGTACCGAGCAGCTTAATGGCACGGTCGATACGGTCCTTGTGATTCTTCAGGAAGGTGAGGATAACACGGTGGTTACCGCTTGAACCTACCAGATACTTCACCATCTTCTGGGTATTCTCCTCAGAACCTGCAGCAAGACCATTATCCTTCAGAGCCTGCAATGCACTCTCCTTGTTGTAGAAGGTTGCGAGATAGGCATGGCGGATAGAATCCTCATAGGCAAAGCGCTCCAGGTTCTTGGCTCTTGCCTCGGCAGAAACCTCTGGGATATTGGCATGCTCTGGAGGAGGAACGATATCGAAGGAGTCACGGAAGAGGATGGTCTTCTGCTCAGCGCCAGGTACAGTTACCTGATGATCCATACGAACCACTACCTTCTTGTCCTTGCCGAAAGAAGCCTTGGCAAAGCCATACTTGCCGTTCTTGGATGCCCAGATCATCATATCGCCCTTGCCGGCAGAAAGGAAGGTGGCACCATCAGCACCTGTATATTTGGTTACTACGGTGCAGAACTCTGCATAGTTGTAGATTTTGAAGTCCACCTTGGCACCATCTACAGGATTGCCTGCTGCATCTACGATTTCGAAATCGATGCGGGCAGAAGAACCGTAGTTGTCGATGAGGTTGATCTCGGTATAGTTGGAAGTGCGGAGCATTACCTCCTCAGGACCATTGTAGTCACCGAACGCCTTGGTATGCATCAGCATCGCACGGGATGCAGGAGCATTAAACCAAGCCAGGTTCAGTACAGCTTCCGGCTCGCAGGCACCCAGGAAATACCAGGTACCATCTGCCCAAGCCTCTACCCAGGCGTGGTTATCATCGGTATGTGCCCAGCGTGGGGTATAAACCTGGCGTGCAGGAATGCCAATAGCTCTCAGGGCAGCTACCGTAAAGGTACTCTGCTCACCGCAGCGGCCGTAAGCCGAACGGATGGTAGAAAGAGGAGCCGAAGTACGGCCATCGGATGGTTGATAGGTTACCAGCTCGTGGCACCAGTGGTTTACCTCGAGGATAGCATCCTTCATACCCATACCCTTTACGCGCTCCTTCAATTCCTTGAAAAATACCATACGCGAATTATCCAGGTTCTCATTGTTGATGCGTACAGGGAGCACGAAGTGGCGGAAGAGCAACTCAGGCACCTTGTTTCCCCAAGCCATCTGCTGGCGTGCCTCGAAACTGGTGCGCACATTCTCCAGGAAGAAGCTGGTAGGATAGTCGGTTACATCAGCCACAGGCATGTAGGCATAGAGAAACTGCAAGGCTCCCTGCTCATCGGCTGTAGCTTTCTGCTTCTTGAGCATCTTCTGGTCATAAAACTGCTTACCTACAAGATTTACCTTCTGTTTGAAGGCCGTTTCCACTTTCGTGCGATAAGCTGCATCGGTAATGAAGTGGCCGTTTGCTGCCAACATTGTCTGCCAAGAGGCTAAGAATGTAATGGCGAACATTACTAAAAACTTTCTCATTGTTAGTTAGCTTTTTAATTATATTTATTATATTCCAGTTAATATATTGATGTTACGTTACAAACTTTCTGCAAAAATAATGTTTTTTTTCGAAATAATAGCCATCCCCAAAAGAAAAAATGTTATCTTTGCAGCAAATATTGAGAAATCAAGTAAAAAGAGAAAAAATTAGTAATAATCAAATAACTAAATAGAAAGAAAAAATAGAAACTATGAACAGAGACGATTTTAAGTTTGAAATATGCGCCAACAGCGTAGAGAGCTGTCTGGCTGCGCAGGAAGGTGGAGCCAACCGTGTGGAACTGTGTGCAGGCATACCTGAGGGTGGTACTACCCCATCGTATGGCGAGATAAAGGTTGCCCGAAAGTTGTTGGATAAGACCTTGCTCCACGTCATCATCCGCCCTCGTGGTGGCGATTTTCTCTACACTCCACTGGAGATTGAACGCATGGAGGAGGATATCTGCCTCTGCAGAGAACTGGGCGTTGATGGCGTAGTGATAGGATGCCTCACAGAGGATGGAGAAGTGGATATGGAGGCGAACCGCCGACTCGTGGAACTGGCGAAAGGCGGTGATGAACTGAAGCCGATGAGCGTTACTTTCCACCGTGCCTTCGACCGAGCAGCCAACCCTCAGAAAGCCTTGGAAGACATCATCTCCCTGGGTTGCGACCGTATCCTTACATCGGGTCAGCAACCTAAGGCAGTAGAAGGCGTAGCGCTTCTTTCAGAGCTCAAGCAGGCAGCAGCCGGACGAATCATCCTCCTTGCCGGATGTGGCGTAAACGAGGATAACATCCGCACCATCTTCGATGCCACAGGTATCCACGAATATCACTTCTCGGCAAGAGTCAATGTGCCGAGCAAGATGAAGCAGCTCAACACCAACGTGTATATGGGTGCCGAAGGTGCTGATGAAAGCAACTCTCCTGTTACTTCTGCTGAAAGAGTAAAGCAAACCATCGCCAACCTTTTGGGATAGGATTATTCTAAAACGAAAAAGTTTTTTCCGATAACAAGAAAGGATTTTTTCCGATAACGCAGACCGCGTTTTCCCACAAAATAGAAAAGTGTCGCAATTTCCAATATTCCAGGAGATTACGACACTTTTCCAATATAATATTCACACAATCTTAGAGTGCGATTTCCACAACCTTATCCATCTCTGTAGGAACCTCACCGAGATTCAGGAGCACACCGCCTTCGCACTTCTGAACCTTCACCGGCTTCTTGCTGGCAAAGTCGAATGCCTTCTTCACCTTCTTGTTTCCGAGAGGCAGGAAGAGGCTCTTATCCTTCAGGTTCAGGATATGAACGAAGAGACGATTGCCCTTCTGGGTAGTAACACCCCAATCGTGAGGAGCCACGATGCCACCGCGGGTACCATAGATGGTTTCGCCGTAAGTCTTCATCCACTCACCCATCTCAGCCAGGCGCTCCAATGCAACTGCAGGAAGTTCGCCATCTGGCTGAGGGCCGATGTTCATCAGCAGGTTGGCATTCTTACCAGCTGCATTCACCAGGTAATGTACCAGCGTCTTGGTAGATTTATAATCCTGGTCGGTAATCTTATAACCCCACATGCCGTTCATGGTCTCGCAGGTTTCAAGAGGCAGGCGACTGATGTCCTGACCCGACAATCCTGCCTTATTCTCTCCAGGAAGATCACGCTCGAAAGCCTGAACATCCTCACCCTCGAAAGGAGAAGAGTGATGGTTGTTTACGATCAGGCAGCCTGGCTGCAGGCGATGGATAAGCGCATACTGCTCTGGTAACTGCCAATCGAAGTTAGGATTCTGATCCTGATCCCACCATCCATCAAACCAGATACATCTCACCTTACCGTAGTTGGTAAGAAGTTCTGTAAGCTGGTTGTTCATAAACTGATAGTAGCTCTTCCAGTTACCCTCAGGGTTAGGGCGACCGGTACCTCTACCTGTTCTTCCCCAAACAGCATCCTCACGATACCAGTCGATATGAGAGTAATAAAGGTGCAAAGCGATGCCCTGCTTGTGGCACTCATCAGCCAGTTCCTTCACGATGTCGCGACGGAAAGGAGTAGCATCTACTATATTATAATCAGAATACTTGGTCTTGAACATAGAGAATCCCTCGTGGTGGCGAGTGGTAAAGCAGATGTACTTGGCACCTGAAGCCTTGATGGCAGCCACCCATTTGGCAGCATCAAACTTAGAAGGATAGAAACCGCCAGCCAGCTTGGCATACTCCTTGTAGTTCAGGTCCTTATTGGTCATTGTCCATTCGCCGGTAGCGAGCATGCTGTACAATCCCCAATGCAGGAAGATACCGAACTTATCGTCCTGGAACTGCTTGCGTGATTCCAGGTTTTCTGCAGATGGCTGATAATGCTGAGCCTTATTTTCCTTGGCAGCATCATTCGCAACCATGGCATTAGCCGAAAGGCAAGAGCAACCCAAAGTAAGGATTGCGGCACATAATTGTGACTTGAAATTCATTTTAATTCCCATAATAAAATTGTTATAGTTAGTTATGATGGTGCAAATATACAACTTTTTTTTCAGAGCAAAGCGATAAAACACAAAAAACTCTATATAATAGGATAAAAAAGATGCCTGCAGCGAGATAAGGAAGACCAGGAATGGGGATAAGAAAGGAGTTTCAGGGAAAGATTAGGAAAAGATTAGAGGTAGCTTAGAGAAAAACTGGGAGCAGTTTTACGAGGAATTTGGGAAAAACACAATGTTATCAGAATTTAAAAGATATAATAAAATTATAATTTATTCAATTTTATTTGGAAGTTAGAAAAACTATTTGTATCTTTGCATTGTCGGTCTGAAAGAAGTATAGCAAAACATCTGAGCAATAGGATATTCCCAGATATACAGCAGTACTTGTCTGATAACGACTACAAGAACAAGATTATTAATATAAAAAGAAGAAAGGAAACATTATGAAGAAATATGTATGTGACGTTTGTGGCTGGATTTATGATCCAGAAGTAGGAGATCCAGAGGGTGGCATCGCTCCAGGTACAGCTTTCGAGGATATCCCTGATGATTGGGTTTGCCCTCTCTGCGGAGTAGGCAAGGACGATTTCAGCCCTGTTGAGGAGTAAGACTCTTTTGGGGAATCCCCCGAAGGAAATACTCACAAAGGAATCATCTGAATGAAAAGCCTGATATTCAGGCAACACATTCATAAAATAATAGGAGGAACCATTATGACAAAGATTAGAGAAATCTACCGCTGCCAGATTTGCGGCAACGTGGTAGAAGTAGTAAACCCGGGAGCCGTGCTCAGCTGCTGTGGCGAACCGATGAAGCTGATGAAGGAAAACACCAGCGATGGCGCCAAGGAGAAGCACGTGCCTGTGATAGAACCTATCGAGGGCGGCTACCGAGTAACTGTAGGAAGTGTGGAGCATCCGATGCTCCCAGAGCATTACATCCAGTGGATTGAGCTGCTCACCCCTACCGATGTGCTCCGCCATGAGTTGAAACCAGGCGAAAAGCCGGAAGCCATCTTCATGACAAGCGCTGAAGCCAAGGATGTTACGGCTCGCGAATACTGCAATCTCCACGGTTTGTGGAAAGGGGTAATTGAAGGATAAAAACCATCATACCAACAAAAGGTCTCATATCGTTTTCCCAATGTAGGGAATATGATATGAGACCTTTTTAACTTTATTTACATCTCGTTTCTTGCCACATTCACCAGGAAATATCTATCTTTGCCGACAAAACGCTATAGATGATGAGAAGAATATGGAATGATCTTACATCAATGCGCTTGCTGCTGGCATTATTCATCTGCATCTGCTTGATTTCCTGTTCACAAGATAAAACAACAGAAACCATACGCTCCGCCTACTATTGGAGTACGACCTGGCAGATGGACAGCAGCAAGAAGAACTTCATCCAGAAACACCATATCAAACGACTCTACGTTAGATTCTTTGATGTGGTAAGGGATGCAGATGGAGAAATCATGCCCAATGCTACCCTGCAATTTGATACAGCCGATGAGAAAAGGACAACTGAAGAAAAGGAGAAAGAATCTCTGATGCCGAAAGGAATGGAGATTATCCCCGTTGTCTATATCGTAAACGACTGTTTCAAAGCAAATACCAAGACGAATCCTATCCGCAACGACAAGTCGGGCAGAAAATCTTCAGATGAAACACCCCGGCAACTCGCAGATAAGATTCTGAACCGCATCCTTCAGATGAACGAAGCCAATGACATCGAGAACGTGAAAGAGATTCAGATAGACTGCGACTGGACAGCATCAACGCAAGAAGCTTATTTTAAATTCCTCCATATTTTAAAGGAGAAAGCCAAAGACAAGCAGATACAGCTGTCAGCCACCATCCGGCTACACCAGCTCTCGATGACCCCACCCCCTGTGGATAGAGGCATCCTGATGATGTATAATACGGGCGATGTAAAACAGCTAAGTTGCCAAAAGCCGATACTCGATATGAAGGATGTGGCTCCTTACATCCAGCATCTGGGCAGTTATCCGTTGCCGCTTTCTGCCGCTTATCCGCTCTTCAGCTGGCGAGTCCTCTTCAGAGAAGGAAAATTCGTAGGCATCATGCATGCAGATGATGATTTCCCCGTATTGCCAAACGACAGCATCGTGATAAGAAAGCCCGAAATGAGCGACATCATGGAAGCCGTAAGAAGCATCAATCATCAGGATGAAGACATCAACAGCGAGGTCATTCTCTTCGACCTCAACACCGATAATATCAAACGATTTAAATCAGAAGATTATGAAAAGATTTTTAATCATAGGAGTGATGGCAGCAGCATTTAGCACCCACGCCAACGCCTGCGTTGCCGAATACTCTGATCACAACTATTATATGTTCAGCGTGTTCAATCGCGACCAGACTTCGCCGGCGTATCTCTACGACATCGCCAGCTACTGGCAGAAGTATGCCGGCAATACATCCTCCATCAACTTATCTTTCTACAGATGGAACAAGGAGGACATTAAGAAAATAGCCCAAAGCAAGAAGGATGCAGGAATGCTTTCTTACTTAAGAAACCTGAATGCCTACCTGGATGCCTGCGAGAAACTGAATCCCAATGCCTGGAATTACGCCTCTAAGCAAGAACGACTGCAGATACAGCAATCGCTGACACGGCTCAACAATGCCGCCAAAATTTATAAAGGCACCCAACTCAAGAGCCAGTATGCCCTGCTCCGTATGCGCACCAACATGATGAAAGGATTCCACCAGCAGAACATCACCTATTGGAATGCCATCGCCTCCCGACTTCCGAAATCACCATGGCGAGAGGCGATGCGCAACATTTATGCCCGGGCTTTATGGAAGACGGGAAGACATCAGCAGGCACTGGATATCTATGCCGAGCAGGGAGATATGGCAAGCATCAGGGTGCTCGCCCGAAACTATCGCAATCTTGCAGGCATTCAGAGCACTTATTTCAAGAATCCGAACTCGGCTATGCTCACCTATCTGGTGCAGGATTTCGTGAACAACTGTCAGCAGACGATAGACAGTCGCTCCAAAGAACAGTTAAATAAGGAGTGGATTGAGGAAATAGGCGCCAAGGTTATCTATCAGAAAGAAGCCCTCAACTTCATCACCTTTGCCAATAAGGTCATCGCCGAAGGCAAGACGCAGAATCCTTGTCTGTGGCGCTCTGCCACCGCCATGCTCCATTATCTCTATGGATATCAGCGGGAAGCATGGAAGGAAAGCACCGAAGCCATCAAGCTAGATGGCACACAGAGAATGAAAGACAATGCAAGAGCCATCCGACTTCTGGTTTCTACCCGAAATGTACAGGTGGATAGCGATTACCCACAATATCTGGTCGGCGAATTCAAATGGCTCAATGAGATGGCAAAGGGAGAAAGCCAAAAAGCGAAGGGAGAATACCCGAAAAAGGATGATTTCACCAATCCCGACATTCATTATATTGAGGTGATGGAGCGTGTAGCTTACCGCGCCCTGTACAACCGGTTCAAGACGATGGCAGATAAGGCGAAAAAGGAAAACCGGCAGGAAGCCGGCAGAGATTACGAAAGCATAGCCACGGCGATGTATGGCATGATGGATGCCTACATGCGAACCTTCTACAAGGAGCAACAGAATGAAGAATACATCAGCCGCTATCTTTATTCATCAGAATACGCCATTCGTCTTGACTCACTCTCTGCGCAGCAGCTGGCAGATTACTATCGCTTCATCACCGCTCAGCATCAGGATGCCTTCGAGCAATACGTCTGCCAGTCACTCTATCGCAATGCCGATTTCTTCAAGGACATGATAGGCACCAAGTATCTTGCCGAAGGCAATTTTGGCGAAGCTGCCCGCTGGCAGAAGGATGTATCCCTGAAGTTCATCAACAACCAGGCCATCAGCTTCTACGCCGAGAAGCGCAGCTATACTGTGCCTTACTGGTTTAACCACCAGAAGGTGAATGATTCCAACATGTGGAGCATTCAGGGCAGTTATGCCCACCTGAAGGAGAACCCGAAATGGAAATTCTGCCAGGAGATGAACCAGCTCATCAGCCAATACAATGTGGCTCGTGAAGGCGAAGTTAGAGAAAAACTTGCCTATGAGCTTGCCACCCGCTATTATCAGGCATCCTGCTATGGCGACTGCTGGTATCTTACCCATTATGGCAAGAGTGTAGCCGATAGTGCCCGCACAGGCGAAGCCGATTTCGCAGCTATCGCTCAGAAATATCTCAAGGTGAGCAAGCAAAGCAGTAACCTCACGCTTCGCTATCATTCGCTCTATGCCCTCTCATCCATCGGCATCGATCCATGGTTTAAGATAACCTACGATGCCAACTGGAAAGAGCAGAAGCTTCTACAGCCACAATCCGCTCAATATCAGGCTATGATGGAATGGAGCAAGTTCTGTCATCAGCATCCGGAAATTGTGGATCAATACACCACCCGATGCGATGTATTGAAGCAATTCGAAAAAAATCTCTAATCTCTTACCATTTTCCCAGCGCTGGGAAAATGGTAACTTTTTCACAGCAATCGAGTAACCGCCTTGTCATAGTTGCTCAATCGCTGTACCCATCGTATATCTTGATTCTCTGACATAAGCCTTGATTTTTTCGCAAAGGTAAGAAAAGTTTTTGAGAAAACCTATACCACCAGCCCTTTTTCTCGTCTCATACCCCAAGTTTTAGTTAATTTTCCACGATTTTTTTGTATCTTTCATTTATAATGTGTAACTTTGCGTCAATATATTTAAAGTAATACAACAATGGCAAAAACAATAAGCAGACAGCTGATCAAAACGGCAACAGCGCCAAGAAGACCACCAGGAAAAAGAAGAAGAGGTTTCCATCCAGCAGCAAACGAATTCATCTTCGAACAGAGATTCCGCCTCTTACCGCTCAAGTCAGCCAAAGAATTTGATAGACCAAGGAATATCTTTCCTCTCAGGCTTAGCCGAAACCTTAAAGTCGCCAGAAGCCACAGCCCAGCTGGTTGATTCCATCGTTGGGAAAAACGAGCAGACAGGCGAAACCTCCATCAAGATACCTGTGGAGAGCAAAGAGACTGTCTCTAATCTCTTGAATCTCACAGGAAAGTTGTTTACAAAATAAGTCATGGGTAAAAAGAAACATAAGCATCAAGGACATTATTGCAAGATGTGTGGAGAGTATAAATCCAACGAGTCGTTCAGTGGTAAAGGACACAGACTGCACATCTGCAAGAAATGTATATCAATAAGAAATAAGGCTAAAAAAGAAAAGAAACGTTTAGAACATGATAGAATTAACGAAGTCTCAGAAGAAAACAGCTCGCAAGCTCATTAATTTGGGCTTGCAGCGAGAGTGCGCCAAGTTCATGCAATCTACCAAAGATTTCATGAACAAGAACGCATCAGCAGAGGATGCACACGATGCATACCTCAAACTATATGATAAGGTATACCAATTCGACAAGCATATCGCTCGCCGATACGATGGGATGTCAGGAGGTAGATATTACATCACCGTATGTTACCTATACTATGACGGAGTATTGACTGACGAAGACATCCGAGAGTTTGACGATGAGCTATATAACAGTTTGAAAGAAGCCAAGAAGTCTTTTCAAAATTAAACGATATGAGTTACACAGAATATTCTTGTAGCAGACTAACTTTTAAAGCTTGCATAATAGAATCCTTAAAAGAAAACGACGTTTTCTGTATAAAGACACCTGTTGGGAGTTTTCAAATGACGAAAGGAGATTTTTACAAATCTTTTCCAAATGTTATCCAAACAAAAAGTTACAGAGAACAAGGAGTGTATAGTTACACGAAGACTCCCCAAAAAGCCAATAAATACTTGTTTGAACGAAATGAGACGAAAAACATTGGTTTAAAATCAAAACAAACAACTCCAGATTTGGTCGGTGATAATATACGAAGAAAAATCAAGGAAATTGGTCAACTATGGCGTTCTTCAGAATTCAACCCTAAAATATCAAAAGAAACATTAGATTATTGGAACAAAATCATTAATGACTGGGTGGATGCCAAAGACATGCCATTAATTGTTCGAAAAGACATTAAATTCCGAGGTCAATCTTTCATACATCCTACAGGAAGAGAAATTATAGTTTCTGACAATACATTTGCAATCTGGGTATATGGTCAAGTTATGAAACAACATACCCCAACATTGAAAGAAATTAAAGAAATGCTTCAAAACAATATGATTCCTATGCAGTTTATGCAAACTAAAGATGGCAAACAAAAAGCAAAGTATTCCAAGCCTTTAGGAACAGATGCTTTACAAGGATGGAAGCTATGTCACATTGAACCTATCGGTTTTAACTGTTCAAAAAGCATAAATGAAATAGATATACATTCTATAGAAGAGCATTTCCGTAAATATGCGAACCCATACAATATGTTTGTTCTACCAAAAGAAATTGGAGATTTAGGAGAGATACAAGTATTTATTGATGAGCAAAGAAGGAAATAAATAACCTTTTCCTTGCTACAACCAAATAAAAAGCGTAACTTTGCCGAAATATCATAAAAATAAGCAATTATGAAGGAAGAAGAAATCAAAGAATTGTTCGAGCAATTCGAAGCTATTGCCAACGAATACGAAGGCGTAGAATGTTGGAGTGCAAGAGAACTTGCACAAGTGTTGGGTTATTCCAAATGGGAAAGATTTGAAGGAGTCATCGAGCGAGCTAAAGACGCTTGTATCAACGCTGGCGAAATGGTAGAATATCATTTTCCCGGCGTTGGGAAAATGATACCTCTTGCTAAAGGTGCTCAGCGTGAAGTCAAAGACTACATGCTGACTCGTTATGCTTGCTATCTCATTGCCCAAAACGGTGATCCACGCAAGCCACAAATCTCTTTTGCCCAAAACTACTTTGCCGTACAAACTCGCCGAGCAGAATTGGTGCAAAAGCGTTTGCTGGAATACGAACGTGTACAAGCACGTGCAAAACTTGCAGAAACAGAGAAGCGTCTCTCTGGTGTGCTGTATGAAAGAGGGGTGGACAGCAAAGGCTTTGCCATCATTCGCTCACTAGGTGACAAGGCGTTGTTTAATCTCGACACGGCTCTTCTCAAACGTAAATTGGGTGCTCCTAACAGCCGACCTCTCGCCGATTTCCTTCCAACACTAAATATTAAAGCTAAAGATTTTGCTGCAGAAATGACTTCTGTCAACGTTCAGCAAAAGGATTTACATGGTCAGCAATCTATCTGTCAAGAGCATGTCGATAATAATAAGGCTGTTCGTAATATGATGCTCCAACGTGGCATTGTGCCAGAAAATCTTCCTGCAGGTGAAGATATCAAGAAAGTAGAACGCAGATTAAAATCTGACGAAAAGACATTGACCAAAAAGAATAGCAAAAAGAAATAATATCTATCATAATTCTATAACAAGAGAAGAAGCTAGAATTTCACTGCACATCAGCCATCCAACACTCGCACATCACCTGTTATGCAAGCGCACAACAGCTGTTGTGCGGTCGTAGGAACTAATTCTTCCGGCAATTACTCCTATATCTTCCGGCAACTTCCATTATATGTCTCAAAGACTTTTGTTATACCTTCCAGGTACTTTTCCTATATCTTTCGATGACTTTCCTTATATACCTCAACGTTCTCCCCTATATCTTTCTGCATCCGCAAGCGTTTCAGCGTTTCACTTGTTTTTCCAACATCAATTTTCCCTCATCTATGATTTTTAGTTAATTTTCCACGATTTCTTCGTATCTTTCATTTATAATGTGTAACTTTGCACCCAGAAATTTAAACGTTTAAAGATAAAATGGCATTAAAATGTGGTATTGTAGGTCTCCCAAACGTGGGTAAATCTACACTGTTCAACTGTCTGTCTAGTGCAAAGGCACAGGCAGCTAACTTCCCTTTCTGTACTATCGAACCAAACTTGGGCGTCATCACCGTACCAGATGAGCGACTCAACAAGTTGGCAGAGATTGTTCACCCAGGACGCATCGTCCCAGCTACTTGCGAAATCGTAGATATCGCAGGTCTCGTAAAGGGTGCCAGCAAGGGCGAAGGTCTTGGTAACAAATTCTTAGGAAATATCCGTGAGTGCGATGCTATCATCCACGTAATCCGCTGCTTCGACGATGACAACATCGTGCGCGAAGGTGGCGCCAAGGTTGACCCATTGGAGGATAAGAGCGTCATCGATACAGAGTTGCAGCTCAAAGACCTGGAAACCATCGAATCTCAGCTCGCCAAACAGCAGAAGACTGCTGCTGCCGGCAACAAGGATGCCAAGCTGATGGTTACCGTTCTGGAGGCTTACAAGGCTGTTCTGGAGCAGGGAAAGAACGCCCGTGGCGTAACTTTCGAAAGCAAGGAAGAGCAGAAGGTGGCTCACGACCTCTTCCTCCTCACTACCAAGCCTGTACTCTACGTTGCCAATGTTGACGAGGCTTCTGCCAAGACCGGCAACGAGTATAGCAAGAAGGTAGAGGAAATCGCCAAGGAAGAAGGTGCCGAGTGCATGGTCATCGCAGCCAAGACTGAGGAAGACATCGCTTCTCTCGAAACCTACGAGGACAAACTGATGTTCCTCGAAGAGCTCGGCCTGGAAGAGAGCGGCGTAAACCGACTCATCAAGAAGGCATACGCCCTGCTGAACCTCGAGACATTCATCACCGCCGGTGAGATGGAGGTGAAGGCATGGACCTATCACAAGGGCTGGAAGGCTCCTCAGTGTGCCGGAGTGATCCACACCGACTTCGAGAAGGGATTCATCCGTGCAGAGGTTATCAAGTATGATGACTACATCAAGTATGGCTCTGAAGCTGCTGTACGCGAGGCTGGTAAGCTCGGCATCGAGGGCAAGGAGTACATCGTACAGGATGGCGACATCATGCACTTCCGCTTCAACGTATAACCGTTTCTACGTAATAACAAGGAGGGGGGATGCATTCCCCCTTTAAAAATTCTACGATTATGATGGCAAATCTGCTTAACTATATCGTATGGGATCCGGATCCCATCTTGGCTCACCTGGGTCCTATCTCCATCAGATACTACGCCACCTGCTGGATGGTAGGCTTGCTGCTGGGTTATCTGATGATGCACCGCCTCTACAAGGAGCAGAAGCTGGGCGAGGATAAATTTGAACCGCTCTTCATCTACCTCTTCGTCGGCATCCTGGCGGGTGCCCGACTGGGACACTGCATCTTCTACCAGCCGGAATACTTCCTCACCCAGTGGGATCACGTAGTCGAGATGTTCATCCCGATGCATCATATGGCAGACGGCAGCTGGAAATTCACTGGATATGAAGGTCTGGCTAGCCACGGAGGCGTACTGGGACTGTTCATCGCCATCTGGCTCTACTGCCGCAAGACGAAGGTGGGCGGCTGGACATTGCTCGACAATATGGGTATCGTATCAGGCATCACCGCCTGCTTCATCCGCCTGGGCAACCTGATGAACTCCGAGATCATCGGCAAGGTAACCGATGTGCCTTGGGCATTCATCTTCGTCAAGGAAGATCAGTATCCGCGTCATCCCGGCCAGCTCTACGAGGCGATAGCCTATCTCCTCATCTTCCTCCTCATCCTCTTCATCTATAAGAAGAAGGGGCCTAAAAGTGTGGGAAGCGGACTTTATTTCGGTCTTTGCCTTACCCTCATCTTCACCTTCCGTTTCTTCGTGGAATACACCAAGGAGATTCAGGTGGCTTTCGAGGCAGGCTTGCCTATGGATATGGGTCAGATATTGAGTCTTCCGCTCATCATAGCGGGAGTATGGAGCATCGCCTCCAGCTCAAAGCGAGCTGCGAAAAAGGAAAACAAAGCATAAATACGATGATAGAAGTTTCGTTCCATCCAGATGTGTGGGGCGGAACTTTTATTGTTTAAAGCCAGCGATATGGTAGTCTTATCGCATACATGGTATCCTGCTTATATATATAATAAGGTATAAACAACAACTACAATATGAATAGAAGCATCATTCTCCACCTTCTCGCCGCACTTCTTCTGGTAAGCTGCGGATATCAGGGCAAATCATCCTCTCCTTCCTCTCAGGATGGGGGCAAGAACAATCTGCCCGTCCATGTAAGGCTCATCAGTACCACTCCCGTCAAGGATCAGGGCGAGAGCGAACTCAGCTGGGCATACGCCATGCTCGCTACCATAGAGAGCGAACATATCATGAAGGGTGACTCCGTGAACCTCTCCGTGGCTTACATCGCCCGAATGATGCTCCAGGAGAAAGCCATCGAGTACTATCTCTCGCAGGGCAGCAAGCCCATCAGCATGCGAGGCATGGCTTCCATGCTCATACATTATATAGATAAGTATGGCGCACAACCCTACGACAGCTACGAAGACCCGAAGGATATCAACTACAAGACGCTCTGCCGGAAGGTGGAGCAGCTCTGCGATGCAGCCATCTCACAGAAGTCGGGGTTCGGAAAGCTGAAGGATGATCTCGACAATCTCTTTGATCAGGAGATAGGCTACATGCCAGCCAAGCAGGTTCACATGCTCGGTGCCGAATATACCCCGCTGGAGTTCGCCCACAGCGTATGCTACCCGGAAGAGTATGTATCGCTCACCAGCTTCACCCATCACCCTTACCGCGAGTACTTCGCCCTGGAGATTCCCGACAACCGTCAGCACGACTCCTACCTCAATCTGCCGCTCGATGAGATGATGCTCCATATCCAGAAGGCAATAGAGAACGGCCACCCGGTATGCTGGGAGGGCGATATTTCTGAAGAAGGCTTTATCCACGCCAAGGACAACTATGTGGATATCTCTAAAAACGAACGTCCCGTAACCCCTACTTCCCGCCAGGAGGAGTTTGAGCAGCTTCGCACCACCGATGACCACGTGATGGAAATCATCGGCACTTTCCTAAAAGACGAGCAGCGATACTACGTCTGCCGCAACTCAGCAGGAAAGATATGGGGCAACCAGGGACTCATCTATCTCTCTGAAGACTATCTCCGCCTCAAGACCATAGCCGTCTTCATGAGCGAAGAAGCCTTTCTCTTCGATAGGAAGTAAAATGGTTGATGTAGGTCAAATATCTGCTTCATAACACTTGTGTGCGCACACATATAGTTGACATACATCAAAAATTCGGGCTTTTTTCGCATTTTCTCCATAAAAGTTTTGGTGGAATGGCAAAATCGTCGTACCTTTGCATCGTCAATAAGACAAAAGGTTATTAGGTTTTTAGGTTAAGATTGTTAGTTGTTTATAGGTTATTAGTTATAAGGTAATAAAAAAGATTGTTTATTCAAGGACGACGAAAAGAAATTTTGTTTAGGTTATTAGGTTTTTAGGTTTAAGATTGTTAGTTGTTTAGTTTTAGGTTATTAGTTTTAAGGTAAGAAAAAAAGATTGTTTATTCAGTGAGAACAGGATAATGTCGATAGGTTAAGCGTAACTTAAGGTAAAAAAAGACATGTATCGGATAACAAGATGATGCCTGTGAGCAGTAAATGACTGCTTCGGGCGCCGCAATGGAGAAAAGCTTGTGAAAGCGATAATCTCCTTTGAGTTATGAAAAATTTGGGAATATAGCATTAAAGGTGCGCAATTTCGAGAGAATCGAAGTTGCGCACTACTTTTTTATACAACACGCCAAGTTCTTATATGCAATCCGCCCCCTTCCTATGGGCATTCTTGAGGTATTTTAGGCATAATCCCCTCATTTTTATGATAATATACACTAAATAATTTTGTATTACCACCGAAAAGTTGTACTTTTGCAAAAGATAATAAATAACAAGGTAATATGGCAAAACATCCTCTTTGGAACGACGATTATTGGCTCCTGCTACTCCAGCTCTACCAGAAGAAGCCGATGGGAGTAAAGCCCTTATATTCAAAGGGTATAGTCGATTTGAGCTTGGAACTGCACATCCAGCCGGAATATCTGCACGCACAGATGTTCAAGCTGCAGCGCATCACGCCTCGCATCAAGCGGCTATGGGATAAATATGCCGATAATCCACGTCTCCTATCCCACGACATCAAGATTCTCCGATCCATGAACGGATGCGGAAATGCCAAGGATTTCTTTGCAGGAGTAGAAGTAAAGGAGTCGTTCGAGAAAGATTGGGAACCGCTCGCCGAAGAGCCATCGCTCAACCCCGTGAAGCTCATCATCATCCTCGACCTCTACTTCCAGCTCACACCCATCACCATGGTGGCTGAAACACCGGAAATCATCAACCTGGGAAAACTCATCAAGGTTTCACCCAAGCTGATTGCAGAAGTGATGGGCGTTTACCAATACTGCGACCCTTATCTCAACCGCCAGCAAGCACCTGACAGCAAACTGATTAGCGCATGCAAGGATATCTGGCACAGATATGGTAACGGAAACCCAGACAAGCTGAACCAGCTTGCCATCAACCTGCAGGAATACTACAAGTAGAACAGAAAAAAGAATACTGCAAGCAGAAAAAACACTGCAGGCAGAACAGAAAAAAAGATATATAAACAGCAAAAGCTCAACTCAAGAATAAAGATATGGCTCAAAAACTCATTCAGACACAGGCACAGAAGCTGCAACAGCTACAAAAACTCTCCGCCCAGCAGATGCTGCAGGTGAAGCTCCTGGAGATGCCCCTCACCGAACTCGAGGAGAGCATCAATGCCGAACTGGACGATAATCCTGCACTGGAGAGTGAGAATCCAGACGATATGCTCAGCGAAAGCTACGATGGAGATTCTCCGCTGGAACATGATGCAGATAGCAGTAATAGCGACAGTGATACTGATTCTGATGATGCCTACGAGGCACAGTCGGAGAAGGAAGAGAGAAAAGACGAGCTCGACCAGGCACTGGAAAGCATCGGACAGGATGACCAGATGCCCGATTACAGCTCCGACAAATACGGCAACCAGGACACAGCCGAATACGAAGAAATGGTATATGGAGACACCACGTCCTTCTACGACAAGCTGAAGGAGCAGATGGATATGCAGAACCTCACCGACAAGGAAAAGGAAGTGATGGAATATCTCATCGGATCGCTCGACGACGACGGCCTGCTTCGCAAGGATCTCGACAGCATCAGCGATGAGCTGATGATCTATCACAACATCGATGTAACCGAGAAGGAGATAGAGCACGTGCTCCATGTCCTGCAGAGCTTCGACCCTGCGGGCGTAGGCGGAAGAAGCCTTCAGGAATGCCTCCTGCTTCAGGTAAAGCGAATGCCGAAAGGCGTACTCCGCAAGACCATGGAAGAGGTATTCACCGACTACTTCGATGAGTTTACCAAGAAGCACTGGGACAAGATCAAGGCAGGATTGGAACTCAATGATACCCAGCTTGATACCCTGCAGCAGGAAATCAGGAAACTGAACCCGAAACCGGGTGCTTCGATGGGAGAAACCGAAGGCAGAAACATCCAGCAGATTACCCCCGACTTCATCGTAGATACCAACGACGACGGCTCCATCACCTTCAGCCTGAACCGCGGTCACATTCCGGAGCTCACCATATCTCCATCCTTCACCGACATGATAGAGCAATACCGCAATCACAAGGACAAGATGAGCAGAGCCGAGAAAGAAGCCCTGTTCTATGCCAAGGGAAAGGTGGACAAGGCACAGGGATTTATCGAGGCAATCAAGCAGCGGCAGCATACCCTCATCGTAACCATGAAAGCGATTATCGACATCCAGCGACAGTTCTTCCTGGATGGAGACGAAGCCGACCTGAAACCGATGATTCTCAAGGATGTAGCCGAAAGAACCGGATTGGATATCAGCACTATATCGCGAGTGAGCAACGTGAAGTATGCACAGACCAAATGGGGCATCTTCCCCCTCAAGTTCTTCTTCACCGATGGCTATACCACCGAGGATGGCGAGGAACTGTCAACCCGCAAGATCAAGATTGCCCTTCAGGAAATCATAGCGCACGAAGATAAGAAGAAACCATTGAGCGATGAAGCATTGTCAAAGGCGTTGAAGGAAAAAGGATTCCCTATCGCCCGACGCACCGTAGCGAAGTATCGCGAACAATTCAATATTCCAGTAGCACGATTAAGAAAATGAAAGAGAAGAATATCATATTCACTGCACGAATCATGAGCATGATCTTCACCCCCTTCTATCTGCCGATAGTGGGATTGATAGCACTGTTCATCTTCAGCTACATGTCATTGTTGCCGATGATGTACAAGCTGGTGATGCTTGCCATGGTGTATCTGCTCACCGTGGTGGCACCCTCGCTGCTCATCCATCTCTACCGGCTCTGCCAGGGATGGACATCCCACGAACTGGGCAGAAAGGAGCGCCGTCTCGTGCCCTATATCATCTCCATCGTGTGCTACTTCGCCTGCTTCTTCTGGATGGAGTACCGCAACACTCCCCGCGTCATCAGCATCATCGTGGTAGTGGCACTCACCATCCAGATGGTATGTGCCCTCATCAATATATGGTGGAAGATCAGCACCCATACAGCCGCCATCGGAGGCGTGGCAGGCGGACTGGTATCCTATTCCATCGCCTTCTCTTTCAACCCACTGTGGTGGCTCTGCTTCGTGCTGATACTGGCAGGAGCCGTAGGAACGGCGCGCATGATACTGCGACAGCACTCGCTCTCGCAGGTGGTCGGGGGATTCCTCGTAGGAGCCGCCTGCGCCATCCTGGTCATCTGATTCCGGTGCCGTACAAGGAACATAGAAAAAAGAATTAATAACATAATATAGTAAGAAATGAAACCATTAGTAAGCATTATCATGGGCAGTACCAGTGATCTGCCTGTTATGGAAAAAGCATGTAAGTGGTTGAACGACAACCAGATTCCTTTCGAGGTAAATGCCCTCTCTGCACACCGCACACCGGATGCAGTAGAATCATTTGCCAAGGGAGCCAAGGAGCGTGGCGTAAAGGTAATCATCGCCGCTGCCGGTATGGCTGCCGCCCTTCCTGGTGTTATCGCAGCATCTACCCCACTGCCAGTTATCGGTGTGCCAATCAAGGGTATGCTCGATGGTCTTGATGCCATGCTCAGCATCATCCAGATGCCTCCTGGCATTCCTGTGGCTACTGTTGGTGTGAATGCAGCTCAGAACGCTGCCATCCTCGCTGCCGAGATGATTGCCCTTGCCGATGAGGAAGTGGCTCAGAAGGTAGAGGCATGGAAGGCTGGTCTTGGTGCCAAAATCGAGAAGGCAAACCAGGATCTGGCTGAGGTGAAATACGATTTCAAGTGCAATTAATCTAATCCGATATGTCTCTTTCCGGGGGCATATCCCATCTTAAACATTATGGTAGATTTATTCAATTATACCCGCCGTGCCTCTTCTGTGGCACATATCGGAGCCCTCGACCTGGGTGGCGATAACCCTATCCGCATCCAGTCGATGACCACCACCAATACCAATGATACTGAGGCTTGCGTCCGTCAGGCAGAGGAAATCATCAAGGCTGGCGGCGAACTGGTGCGCTTCACCACACAGGGTTCCCGCGAGGCAGAGAATATGAAGAACATCAATGCCGGCATCCGTGCCGACGGCTATCAGACTCCACTCGTTGCCGATGTTCACTTCAATCCTAACGTTGCCGATGTGGCTGCACTCTACTGCGAGAAGGTGCGCGTAAACCCGGGCAACTACGTGGATCCTGCCCGCAAGTTCATCAAGCAGGAATATACAGATGAGGAGTACGCCCACGAACTCCAGAAGATTGAGGACCGCTTCGTGCCTTTCCTCAACATCTGCAAGGAGAACCATACTGCCATCCGCATCGGCGTGAACCACGGTTCACTCTCCGACCGCATCCGCAACCGCTATGGCGATACCCCTGAGGGCATCGTAGAGAGCTGCCTCGAATTCCTGCGCATCTGCAAGAAGGAGAATTTCCACGATGTGGTTATCAGCATCAAGTCATCCAATACCGTTGTGATGGTCCGCTCCATGCGCCTCCTGGTTGAAGAAATGGAGAAGGAAGGCATGAATTACCCACTCCACCTCGGCGTAACCGAAGCTGGCGAAGGCGAGGATGGCAGAATCAAGAGTGCCGTAGGCATCGGTGCCCTGCTGGCAGACGGCATCGGCGATACCGTTCGAGTAAGCCTCAGCGAGGAGCCTGCTGCAGAGATTCCGGTGGCTCGCCATCTGGTGGATTACATCGGCAGAAAGAAGGGTCAGCTGCTCATCCCGGCCGCAGCTTGTCCTAGCTTCGACTGGCTGCACCCTACCCGCCGCGAAACAGTGGCTGTAGGCAATATCGGCGGCAACAACGTTCCAGTGGTTATCAGCAACCGAATCAACGGCGAGAGCACCGTTTGTGAGAACAAGGATGCTACGCCTGATTATATCTATATAGGCGGTAAGATGCCTAAGCAGTTTGTGCCTGGTCAGAGCTACATCGTAGATTACAATGTTTACGAGACGCTGAACAGTAAGCCTGAAACCACAGGTGCCAAGCTCTACCCTATCTTCCCTGCCATGGCAATGCCGCTCATCGCCAGCATCAAGGCCGACGTGAAGTTCCTCACCCTGCAGTTTGGAACTCCAGCCGAGGAATACATCGCCTGCCTGAAGGCTCATCCAGAGGTAGTGGTTATCTGCGTCAGCAATCATCAGAACCGCCTGGGCGACCAGCGTGCATTGGTTCACGAGATGATGAATGCCGGCTTGAAGAACCCTGTTATCTTTGCCGAGATGTACCAGCACAGCAAGGAGGAGAAGAGCGACTTCCAGCTGGAGGCAGCAGCCGATATGGGAGCCCTGATGATAGATGGTCTGACCGATGGTATCTGGCTGATGAACGATGGCGACATCCCTGCCCAGACAGTAGATGAAACCGCTTTCGGCATTCTTCAGGCAGCCCGTCTGCGCACCAGCAAGACCGAGTATATCAGTTGTCCAGGTTGTGGCAGAACCCTCTACGATCTTCGTGAAACCATCGCCAAGATCAAGGAGGCAACCAAGCATCTCAAGGGCTTGAAGATTGGCATCATGGGCTGCATCGTGAATGGTCCAGGCGAAATGGCGGATGCCGATTACGGCTACGTAGGCGCCGGTCCTAACCGAGTAAGTCTTTACCGCAAGCAGGTTTGCGTAGAAAAGAACATTCCGCAGGAGGTGGCAGTAGAGCATCTGCTCGCCCTCATCGACTCGGATAAGCAATAATTCGGCTCTTCTGAATAAGAGCAATACCCCAGATAAAAGAGGAAATGCCGTTCCTGCATTTCCTCTTTTTTTTAAATAAATGACTCAGTGAGTCACTTTTTGCTGCTGATGGATATTCTACTTAACTATCTTACTGGAAGAACTTTAAGACAAAAAACTATATTTCCGGAAACACAACTCAACGCTTCTTTCTTCTAAAAACTACGAGTTAGGATTATTAACATAAAGCTCTAAAGCAGCCTAAGGAGAATAAGAGAG
>NZ_QSQJ01000031.1:0-20785 GCF_003436715.1 Prevotella sp. TF12-30
TCATTTTCAATCGATTACATAAGAATTAACAGAGTATTGCTATGAACAAAAGAGCAAATTTGTATTTTGCAGCGCTGTTGGGTGCCATGTCACCACTAAGCACTGTCACTGCATTGGCAGCTCAGAGCAATTCAGCAATTGCAACCGCTACCCAGCAGCAAAACTCATGTAAAGGTACTGTAAAGGACGCTTCTGGCGAGCCTATCATTGGTGCTACCATCCGTATCGATGGCAAGACCGGCGGTACCGTAACCGACCTTGACGGTAACTTCGTCCTTAACAATTTGACTAAGGGCGCTAAGCTCACTATTACTTACGTAGGTTACAAGGCCCAGACAATCACTTGGAACGGAACTCCATTAGACATCACTTTGCAAGACGATGCCAACGTACTCGAGGAGACTGTAGTCATCGGTTACGGTACAGTAAAGAAGGCAGACTTGGCAGGTTCTGTTGCTGTGATGGAAGGCAAGAGCTTCAAGGATCAGCCAGTTGCACGTGTTGAGGATGCCCTCAACGGTCGTATGTCTGGTGTACAGGTTATGTCTAGCGGCGTACCTGGTGGATCCATGAAGATTCGTGTCCGTGGTGCCAGCTCAGTAAACAAGAGCAACGACCCTCTCTACGTAGTAGATGGTATCGTTCGCGAGACTGGTCTTGAGGGTATCAGCCCTGAGGATATCCAGAGCATTCAGGTATTGAAGGATGCTTCTTCTACCGCTATCTATGGTGCCCGTGGTGCCAATGGTGTTGTGATGGTACAGACCAAGACCGGTAAGGCTGGTATTACACAGGTAACTTTCGACGGCAGCTTCGGTTTCTCTAACGCTTACAACATCCCTGAGGTAATGGGTACCAAGCAGTATGCACAGGCTTTGGTTGACCACAAGGGTGTGGATCAGAGCGCTGTACAGGATTATTTGAATGGTACCAAGCCAGGTATCGACTGGATGGATCAGCTGCTCCAGACTGGTATTACCCAGAACTATAAGGTTTCCTTGTCTCAGGGTAACGAGAAGACTCAGACTTATTTTTCTGCCAACTTGATGGATCAGAAGGGTGTAATCGTTGACACCAAGTCAAGACGTTACGCTATCAAGGCAAACATTCACAATAAGGTATTCGACTGGTTGGAATTGACAGCCGACCTTAACCTCGCTCAGACAGACAACTCAGGTGCTGGCTTCGCTCAGAACCAGTCTAACCCTATCTGGGTAGGTTTGAACTACTCTCCTACTATGGAGATGATGGCTGCCAACGGCAAGTACAACCTGGACCCATACAACAACATCCAGAACAACCCTTACGGTATTCTTCACGACAGCCAGAACGACCGCAAGCGTACCATGGTAACTGGTCACGTTGACTTGAAGTTCAACCTTCTCAAGGGCTTGACCTTCACTACCACCAACGGTATCGACTACAACGATTACAAATGGTACAGCTTCACATCTACCAAGGTGAACGCAGCAGGTAACAACATGGGCAACAACGATGCTACCGTAACCGCTTTGCAGTCAACCAACAACTTGACTTATAGCAACAAGTGGGGTGATCATGGTTTGACAGCAACAGGTGTATGGGAAGTTACCTCTAACGAGGTTCGCCGCATGGGTATGTCAGGTACAGGTATTGCTCACGAGCAGTTGGGCTACTGGAACGTAGCAGATGCAGCTTCCAAGACACCAACCAACGGTTACAGCAAGTGGACCATGCTTTCAGGTGTAGCTCGCGTTATGTACAACTACGCAGACCGTTATATGTTGACTGGTACCTTCCGTGCGGATGGTTCTAGCCGCTTTACCAACAAGAAGTGGGGTTACTTCCCATCTGCAGCTGCAGCTTGGACCATCTCTAACGAGAAGTTCTGGGAGCCTATCAAGGATGCAGTAGAGTACATGAAGATCCGTGCTAGCTACGGTATCATCGGTAACCAGGATATCTCTCCATATTCAACTCTCGGTTCATTGGGTACAACCGGTTTCACATACGGTACAACTCAGTCTTACACAGGTTACTGGGCAAATGGTCTTGCTACACCAGACTTGACATGGGAGAAGGTTCACCAGTTTGACCTCGGTGTTGACCTCGGTTTCTTCGGCAACCGCTTGAACATCAGCTTAGACTACTTCGACAAGAAGACCAAGGATGCCCTCCTGACCACATCAGCTCCAGGTTACCTGGGTGGCACATCTTACTGGGTAAATGCCGGTGAGGTAAGCAACAAGGGTTTTGATGCAACCATCAATGCACAGATTATCCAGACCAAGGACTGGTCATGGTCATCAACCTTGAATGCCAGCTACATCAAGAACGAGGTAACCAAGTTGACAGCAGATGCTCCTATCCTCTATGGTACCAGCCCTTCTCCAGGTACTGTTGACCCATGTACCATCATCAAGGAAGGTGAAGCTATCGGTACATTCTACGGCTTCAAGTGGGCAGGTGTAGAGAAGAACGACAAGGGACAGTATGTTGATATGTATTATGCAGCAGACGGTACCAAGACCGCTACTCCTGATGCATCAAAGGATCGCTTCGTATTGGGCCGCTCAAACCCAGACGTTACTTTGGGATGGAACAACACCGTAAGCTACAAGAACTGGGACTTCAACGTATTCTTCAATGCAGCCTTCGGAGCTAAGCGTTTGAACATGGTACGTTACGCTATGAACTCAATGGTAGGTGCCTCTATGTTTGTAACCGATAAGGATTACTTCAACAACATCGGAATCACCATGCCAACAGTAGGTGCCGAGAACAAGACATACGGTAACTCAGACAAGTGGTTGGAGAATGCAGATTACCTCCGTTGCGAGAATATCAGCATTGCTTATATATTCCCACGCAGCATGACTAAGATTGCAGACATCCGTCTCTCTCTCTCAGCTCAGAACCTCTTCACCATTACCGGCTATAAGGGAATCGACCCAGCTGGTGCATCATTCAGTGACAATGGTGTTGACCGTGATAACGGTTTGGATATGGGTGCTTACCCTAATCCTCGTACCATCACAATGGGCGTTCGTGTAAACTTCTAACTTCAATCATCTAAAAACTGAAATAATTATGAGAACTAGAAAATTATTATATATGGGTTGTCTCATGGCAGCATCATTGCTTACCTTCTCTTCTTGCGGAGACTTCCTGGATGAGGAACCTAAGGGACAGTTGACCCCAGATAACTTCTTCAATAGCGAAGATGACCTGACAGCAAGTGTTAACGCACTGTATGACCGAGTAAACCAGACACAGAGTTGGACCAACCCTATGTACCCTCAGTGGCAGGGTGATGATATTACAGCCAACCCTGGTTCTAACAAGCAGGCTTGTGCTGCCCTCGATGCTTTTGCATCTGATGGTGCCAACAAGGGTGTAACTGACGCCTGGAACCAGCACTATTCTGTAATCAAGGCTGCCAACCTGATTACCGAGAGTGCAAGCAAGGCTCCTGTTGCTCAGGATAAGATCAATGTAGCTCTGGGTAATGCACACTTCTGGCGTGCATACGCTTACTACTATCTGGTACGTGTATTCGGTCCTGTGCCATTGATTACCGGTACCGACGTTTCACAGTTGGAGGTTGCTCCATCTAGTGTAAAGGATGTATATGAACTGATTGTATCAGACTTGAAGGCAGCCGTTAACGAGCTTCCTACCAAGTATGAGAAGGAGCCTAGCCGTTTGTTCGGTGTGGATGTCTGGACAACCAAGCAGGCTGCACAGGCTACCCTGTCAGCAGTTTACATGTCTATGGCTGGCTACCCACTCAATATGGGTACAGAGTACTACAAGCTCGCTGCAGAGCAGGCTAAGTCTGTCATCGACAACAACGGTTCTTACGGTTTCATCCTGAACCCAGAGTGGAAGGATGTTTACTCTATGGGTAACAACTACAACATGGAGACCGTGCTTGGTATCAACAACGATGCTCGTGGCTGGTGGGATCATGACTCTCAGCTTTCTTCCTGCTGCCGTTTCGAAGGTCTCGGCGATGGTGGCTGGGGTGATGCCTGGGGTGAAATCGCATTCTGGAAGAGATTCCCAGAGGGTGCTCGCAAGAATGCCATCTACGCTCCTAAGGTTACTTTCCAGGATGGAAACAAGATTACAAAAGCTGTTGATTGGTGGGCACTGAAAGAAGATGGAAAGACTCCAGAAGTTGAGGCTTATCACCCAATGTTCTGTATCTTCACCGTTAACTCTGACGAGAACGGCAACATGCTCCGTCAGGCTTACGATTACCTGGCTCCTAACTGGGGTGGTATGATCAACGACCGTCGTCACAACCTCATCCGTTACTCAGAGATCCTTCTCTGGTATGCTGAGAGTGCAGCTCGCTCTGGTGGCGATTTGAACAAGGCTAAGGAGTGCCTCCGTCAGGTTCGCAGCCGTGCCGTAAACGATGTTGAGAACGTTACATTGGGCAATGGTACTACCGTGAAGATTGCTGATATGAATGCAGAGCAGCTGGCTGAAGCTTGCTACATTGAGCACGGATGGGAAGTTGCCGGCAACTGGGTATCTATGGTTACCCGTCGTTCTGACGAGCTTCGTATGGACGAGTTGAAGAAGAACTTCGACTACCGCGTAACTAATGCTCCTCTCGTAGTAGCAGAGCAGAATGGCAAGACCTATACTGCTAAGGAAAGTGTAACTGTTTCAGGTTCTTGGTCTGAGGATAAAATTTACTGTCCATATCCAACATCAGATGTTGAGAAGAACCCTAACCTGAAGAGATAAAAGCTTGCTAGGTTTGTTTATTATAAGAATAACTCAACTGTTTTCTCTTGAAGAAATTGTTGGGTTCAGGTTTAAATTGAAGAGGGTGCGCCAACTGATGGCGCCCCCTCTTTTTGGCATTTTATCAACCTCTACTATCTTTGTCTATAATTCATTCATTATTAACTATATATCACCAGAATCATGATGAATAACAACCGAAATCAACTCAATCGTTCATTACTGGCATTCGCTGCCTTGCAGGTAATGCCGCTGTCGCTCTTCGCTCAGGGAGAACGACCAAACATCTTGTACATTATGTGTGATGACCATGCCATGCAAGCCATCAGCGCATACGGTAGTCCAATCTCTAAATTGGCACCAACACCTAACATCGACCGCCTAGCTGAAAGGGGAATGAAATTCAACGAGGCTTTCGTGGAGAACTCTCTCTCTACTCCAAGCCGTGCGTGCCTGATGACGGGTCTTTACAGTCACCAGAACGGACAGCGCCAGCTTGCCGAGGGTATCGACTCTACCAAGACCTTCTTCTCAGAACTGCTGCAGGGGGCAGGCTATTCTACTGCCGTAGTGGGCAAGTGGCACATGTCCTGCAGTCCGAAGGGATTCGACTACTATCATGTTCTGGATGACCAAGGGCAGTACTACAACCCAACCTTCGCTTCTACCGGCCAGTACGGTAACTTCAAGCAGGAGATGGGCTACGCCACCGACCTCATCACCGACCATGCCATCGAGTACCTGAACAACCGCGACAAGAACAAGCCATTCTGTCTGCTGGTTCACCACAAGGCACCTCACCGTCTCTGGATGCCTAACACCAAGTATGTAAGCAAGTATGCCAACGTCAACTTCCCTTTGCCAGAAACATTCTGGGATGATTACGAGACCCGTGGTTCTGCTGCATCTACCCAGAAGATGTCTATCGACAAGTATATGGAGATGGTACGCGACCTGAAGGTTCCTGAGATGTACGATCCTTCTACTCCTGAGGGTAGAGATTCCTATGCCGGACTGATGGGCGAGATGAACCGCATGACTCCACAGCAGCGTGCCATCATCGATGCTTACTACATGCCAAGAAACCGTGAGTTCCTGAGCAAGAACCTGACCGGCAAGGAGTTGATCGAGTGGAAATACCAGAACTACATCCGCGATTACATGGCTGTGATTGCCTCAGTAGATGAGAGCGTGGGCAGACTGCTGGAATATCTCGACAAGAACAACCTCACCGACAACACCATCATCGTCTATACATCCGACCAGGGATTCTACATGGGCGAGCACGGCTGGTTCGACAAGCGATTCATGTACGAGGAGTCATTCCATACCCCGCTCATCATCAGCTATCCTAAGCACATCCAGCCAAAGAGCGAGTGCAACCAGATGGTTCAGAACATCGACTTCGCTCCTACCTTCCTCGACCTGGCTGGTTTGCAGAAGCCTAAGTACATGCCTGGCACTTCACTCCAGCCTCTGTTTGCCGGCCAACCAGTGAAGAAGTGGCGCAAGAGCCTGTACTATCATTATTATGATTACCCTACCTACCACCTGGTACGCAAGCACGATGGTGTGCGCACCGAGCGTTACAAGCTGATTCACTTCTACGGCAAGGGTGGCGAGAGAGCCGTGGTAGAAAACAAGTACCAGGGACAGCCTGGCACAAGAGAGAACAATTGCTTCAATGCCCTCAAGTCTATCAATTACTTCACCGATGATGCCGACATCGACTACTGGGAGTTGTATGATATCAAGAGCGACCCTAACGAGCTACACAACATCTACGGCAAGCCAGGTACTCAGAAGATTGAGAAGGAACTGAAGAAGTTGCTCGCCAACTACCGCAAGAATCTGAAGGTAGATGAGTAGAATCTAAAGGTAGAAGATTCTAAATATAGATGAATAGAATCCAAAAACAGAAATTTATGAAGACAAACAAGACAATATGGCTCACTGGGGTAGGCATGATTTGCCTGCCTACCCTGGTGTGCGCCAAGCAGAACGTACAGCAGCCCAACATTCTCTTCATCCTCTGCGATGATATGGGATATGGCGATCTAGCCTGCTACGGTCAGCCTTACATCCATACCCCCAACATCGACCAGATGGCAAGAGAGGGTATGCGATTCACCCAGGCATACGCCGGTTCGCCGGTTTCAGCCCCATCACGTGCTACCATCATGACGGGTCAGCATACCGGTCATACCCACGTAAGAGGCAACAAGGAGTACTGGAGAAACGTGCCGATGGTGAAGTATGGAGTAAATGAGGACTTTTCTGTTGTGGGTCAGGAACCTTACGACCCGCAGCATAAGATTCTTCCGGAGATGCTGAAGGACAAGGGTTATCGCACCGGAGTCTTCGGCAAGTGGGCAGGCGGATACGAAGGTTCTGCCTCTACTCCCGACAAGCGTGGCATAGATGAATTCTACGGCTACATCTGTCAGTTCCAGGCCCACCTTTATTATCCTAACTTCCTCAACCGCTACAGCAAGTCACAGGGAGATACCGCTGTGGTAAGAGAAATCATGGAGCAGAACATCCTGTATCCGATGTTCGGCAAGGACTATTTCAAGCGCAACCAGTATTCTGCCCGAATCATCCACGACAAGGCACTGGAGTGGATCGACCGTCAGGACAGTAAGCATCCATTCGTAGGCTTCCTCACCTATACCCTGCCTCATGCCGAACTGGCTCAGCCGGAGGATTCCATCCTGGAGAACTATCAGAAGAAGTTCTTCGAGGACAAGACCTGGGGCGGACAGGAAGGTTCCCGATACAACGCCGTGGTTCATACCCACGCCCAGTTTGCCGGAATGATTACCCGTCTTGACCAGTATGTAGGCGAAATCTTCGCCAAGCTGAAGGAGAAGGGTCTCGACAAGAATACCGTGGTAATCTTTACCTCGGATAACGGTCCTCACGAGGAGGGCGGCGCCGATCCAAAGTTCTTCGGTCGCGACGGCAAGCTGAAGGGCTTGAAGCGCCAGTGCTACGAGGGCGGCATCCGCATCCCGTTCATTGCCTGGTGGCCGGAGCACATCAAGGCGGGCAGCGTAAATGATACCCAGTTTGCCTTCTACGACCTGATGCCAACCTTCTGCGACCTTGCCGGAATCAAGAACTTCGCCAAGCGCTATACCAACAAGAAACTGGCAGGTGATGGTTTCGACGGAATCTCCATCGCTCCTACCCTTCTGGGCAAGGATGCCGAACAGAAGCACCACGACTACCTCTACTGGGAGTTCCACGAGACCGACCAGATTGGTGTGAGAAAGGGCGACTGGAAGATGGTAGTGGTAAAGGGCGAGCCACGTCTCTACAACCTGGCTTCGGATATCCACGAAGACCATAATGTAGCGGCAGATCATCCTGAAATCGTAAAGGAACTCCTGGCTGCTATCCAGAAGGAGCACAGAGACAACCAGGATTTCAAGATTACCCTGCCTAAGTTCTGATTCTTAACAAAAGTGGATTAAGGAGTTAACTTCCTCCATATGTAAAACTTGAAAAAATGATGAACGACAACATAGCAACTCCATTTGCCAAGCCCCTGTATGTGATGCTGAAGCCCGCAGGCGCCCATTGCAACCTGGCTTGCAAATACTGTTATTATCTGGAAAAGAACCATCTTTACCAGAACACTCCCCGACATCTGATGACCGACGAGATGCTGGAGCAATTCACCCGGGAGTACATCGAGGCACAGACCATGCCCCAGGTGCTCTTTACCTGGCATGGAGGTGAGCCGCTGATGCGCTCCATCGACTTCTACAAGAAAGCACTGGCGCTTCAGAAGAAGTACGCCCACGGCAAACAGATAGACAATGTCATCCAGACCAACGGCACCCTCCTCACCGACGAGTGGTGCGAGTTCTTTGCCAAGAACCATTGGCTGGTAGGCATTTCCATCGACGGACCTCAGGAGTATCACGACCACTATCGCGTAACTCCTGCCGGGAAGCCTTCCTGGGAA
The DNA here is from genome assembly GCF_003436715.1 of Prevotella sp. TF12-30. NCBI lineage: Bacteria > Pseudomonadati > Bacteroidota > Bacteroidia > Bacteroidales > Prevotellaceae > Prevotella > Prevotella sp. TF12-30. The sequence continues at coordinate 8,720 of NZ_QSQJ01000031.1, forward strand.
AAGGTGATGCAGGGCATCAGCCTGCTGAAGAAGCATCGGGTGGAATGGAATGCTATGGCGGTGGTCAACGCCTATAACGCTGAGCATCCGCTGGAGTTCTATCATTTCTTCAGAGACAACGGTTGCCAGTACTTGCAGTTTACCCCTATCGTGGAGCGACTTACCGAGCACGAAGACGGCCGCACCCTGGCGAGTCTTGCCGACGACCGGGAGATTCCGCTTTCGGATGCTTCCGTTACCCCGACACAGTGGGGCAGCTTCCTCTGCACCATCTTCGACGACTGGGTGCGCCACGATGTGGGTAAGATGTTTGTGGAAATCTTCGACTGCACGCTTGCCAACTGGATGGGTGTGCTGCCGGGCATCTGCGCCTACTCCAAGGAGTGCGGTCATGCGGGCGTGATGGAACACAACGGCGATGTGTATTCCTGCGACCACTTCGTCTTTCCGGAATACAAGCTGGGAAACATCAGGGACAAGTCGCTCATCGACATGCTTTACGGCGAGAAGCAGCAGGCATTCAGCCGCCTGAAGCATACCTCGCTGCCTCGCCAGTGCAAGGAGTGCGACATGGAGTTTGCCTGTCATGGCGAATGCCCGAAGAACCGTTTCGAGAAAGACAAGTATGGAGAGCCGGGACTGAACTATCTCTGTCAGGGATATTACCAGTATTATTCGCATGTGGCTCCCTACATGGACTTCATGAAGCGGGAACTCCTTGCCCAGCGTCCACCAGCCAACATCATGAATGTTTTAAAAAATAACTAGCGATTATCATTATGAACAAGACTTATATCACCATCGCCCTGCTGTCACCGCTGGCTTGCACGGCTGCGATGGGAGCCAGGAAGGCGAAGGCAAGCAATCAGCAGAAGCCTAACGTCATCATCATCCTTGCCGATGACCTGGGTTATGGCGACCTGGGATGCTATGGTGCCAAAAACGTAGAGACACCGAATGTGGATAAGCTGGCGAAGCAGGGAATCCGTTTCACCGATGCCCACGCCATCGCCTCTACCAGTACCCCATCCCGCTACTCTCTGCTCACGGGCGAATATGCGTGGCGCAAGCCGGGCACCGATGTGGCTCCGGGCGATGCGGGAATGATTATCAAGCCTACCCAGTTTACCATGGCAGATATGTTCAAGAGCGTAGGCTATTCTACCTGTGCTATCGGCAAGTGGCATCTGGGCTTGGGTGCTGAGACTGGCAAGCAGGACTGGAATGCCCCCTTGCCGTCTGCCCTGGCTGATATCGGCTTCGACCATCATTACATCATGGCTGCCACAGCCGACCGTGTACCTTGTGTATTCATCGAAGACGGCAAGGTGGCTAACTACGATCCGTCGGCTCCTATCGAGGTAAGCTATTACAGAAACTTCCCTGGCGAACCAACCGGAAAGGACAATCCTGAGTTGTGCTATAATATGAAGTCGAGCCACGGCCACAATATGTCTATCGTGAACGGCATCGGCAGAATCGGTTATATGAAGGGTGGCGGCAAGGCATTGTGGAAAGACGAGAACATCGCCGATTCCATCACTACCCATGCCATCGACTTCATCAAGAAGAACAGCAACAATCCTTTCTTCCTCTATTTTGCCACCAATGATGTCCACGTGCCTCGTTTCCCACACCAGCGTTTCCGTGGAAAGAGCACCATGGGTGTGCGTGGCGATGCCATCGTGCAGTTCGACTGGTCGGTGGGTAAGATTATGGAGACTCTGGATAAGTTGGGCATTGCGGATAACACCATCGTATTGCTTACCAGCGACAATGGTCCTGTGGTAGATGACGGTTATCAGGATCAGGCAGAGGAACTCCTGAATGGTCACAAGCCAGCGGGTCCTTGGCGCGGCAACAAATACAGCGCCTTCGAGGGAGGTACGGCGATTCCAGTCATCGTGCGCTGGCCCAAGAACGTGAAGGCGGGTCAGACCTCCGATGTTCTGATGTCCCAGATCGACTTCATGGCTTCATTCGGCAATCTGATTGGTGCCACCTTCCCTAAGGGTAGTGCCCCTGACAGCAGGAACCATCTTGGCAATCTGCTCGGCACCGACACCACCCATCGTCCATGGGTAGTCGAAATGTCGAGTAACCATGTACTTTCCATCCGCACCAAGGAGTGGAAATACATCGAGCCGAACGATGGTTCGAAGATGATCAAGTGGGGTCCGAAGATAGAGACCGGCAACAATCCTCTTCCTCAGCTCTACCGCATCTCCGACAATCTCTATGAGCAGGATAATGTAGCCGATACTCATCCTACCGTGGTTTATGAGCTGCAGAACATCTTGAGAAGAGTAAGATAATAAAATCTGCGCTAACGTTTTTCCCCACACGCCCTGAAAGGGCAGAAGCTCCTAGCCCAGGGCAATCGCCCTGGGTATAATAGCAGTCAACAAAGCGCCCTGAAAGGGCAAAAGCTTTATAAATTGTCAGGTATTTGAAAGCTTTTGCCCTTACAGGGCGACAGGTTTGCATCATAATAACCCAGGGCGATTGCCCTGGGCTAGGAGCTTCTGCCCTTTCAGGGCGTGCCGGGTGTGTCTTACAACACACCCCACCTCATCCCCCACAATTACTTCTTATTCTTCGGTGCCTTACTGAATTTATACATCAAATGCACCATGGCATAGCTTGGCAGGGTGTTGTTCCATTTCTCGGTCTTGCCCTGTCCGCCCACCTCATACACGGTGCTCGAGAGATTCTGAAGAATATCAAAGGCCTCCGCCTTCAGCGTCAGCTTGCCTTTGCAGAACGAACGGGCCAGCGAAGCATTCCATACCAGATCACTGGTGTTAAACGACTTCTCGCTGTAACCTCGCCTGCAATATTCCTTCAGGTCGGTAGAGAGCGAAATGCCCAGAGGCAAGGTGTAAGTCATGTTGCCACCATACTCAAAATCATAGGCATTCAATTTCTCGAAATTGCTGCGGTCGCTCGTACCATGCTTCCACTCCACCTTTCCACCCAAGTTGATGCTCAACTTGTCTTTCTGATACTTGAAGTACAAACTGTTTCCCAACTCGGTTCTGAGCACATAGCATAGCTGGGTAGAATTATTGTCGTAAGCGATATCAAAATCCTTGCGGCGCAAACCGTTAAACCACAGACGATAATCCAGACGGAACAGTCTTGCCTTGTCAAGAGCCACACCATAAGATGTCGTTGTCCAGAAATCCCAGTTGCCGCCACCACCAATATTATCACTCATATAAGTGTAGCCACCCGTCTGCGAATTATAAGTAGTGCGGGTACCCACAAGATTGTGATAGAAATTACCCGTAGCGAAGAATCCCACATACTGCTGATTCTTGAGTCCGTTGAAACGGATGTTTACATCATAATGATGATACAGCGAATTCTCCAGGTCCGGATTGTTCACCCTCACCGCCAGCGGATTCGAATTGTCTCTGTATGGCATGATGCTGAAGAAATCAGGCATCTGACTCTGCATATAATAAGTTAAGCTGATAGACTTCTTATCGTCATAACAACCGTACATGAACGTAGGTCTGAATACCATACGGCTTCTTTTGGCTATCGTGTCGAGAGCCGATGTGTGGTAATTGATACGCTCCTTTTCTTTAGAAAGACTCAGCGATAGAGTCAGGAACGAAGAAGGAGCATTTCTTTGGAATTCAAGTTCTGCACCCGTATCCTTTCTCATCGTCTGATAGCTTCTACTCACATCTTCGTCCATCACCCCCGAAAGCTGCTCCATGTTAGAAGGCAGCGTAGCAAACATCAGTTCCGGATTGGATATCCAGTCGCCGCCCAGCTCGTCCAGACGGTATTTCAAGCCCTTTACCGATTGATAGGTTTGCTTAAACTTTGGACCAACCAACATCGTCCACTTAGTATATGGAATTTCTATTCCATACTTAAAGCTGCCTCTTATTTTATATGTGTTCGATCTGCTATCGTTGTAATAGTTACGTAAGTCCTTCTCGCCAGTCTTGAAATATTCATTGCGGTTCAGGCTGAAAGACTCGTTTGGCTTAGAGCTGGAATAGCTTCCACTCAAGTTCAGTTCGATTCTATCACCCCAAGGCAACTTATACCACGCCAGAGCTTGCTGACTACCAGTGAAAGCATGCACTTTTGAGCGTGATTGATAGAGCGAACGGTTGGTGATGATGTCGTACAGGCTGCCACTTACATTCTGTGCAAAGGTAGAATCGATGGTCTGACTGATATCACCCCATCTTTTAGGGTTGGCAGAATAGGTAGCACTACGGTTTGACGATGATGACTTTCTGTCGGAGTAGTCGATACGGGTATCCAACCAAACCCCCAACTTCCCATCCACCTGGAAGTTATTATAGAGGTTGAAACTATGGTTATCGCTGCGCGAATCATTGATACTTCTACTGTAGATATTGCCGGTAGAGGCAAAATTCTCCTGCGAACTGCGAGTCAAGTCATGCGTATTGTCCCAAGCAAACGTAACGTTTCCCTGCTCACTTATTTTCTGACTCTTCGATGACGTATTAAAGTCAACGCCCACCTGGCGGGTAGTTTTCTGTCCCTGCGGACTGTTGGAAGGCGACCAGTCGCCCTGACTTCCCGGTCGTCTTGTTTCGTTCGTGTTATTCAGGTTTCCAAATACCGAGATTCGTGAATTGTCAGTGTAGTAGAGTCCGAAGAGACGAGCCAGATAGCGGTCTTCGCTACCCCCGGCAGCCTCCATGTTGGCGATGTATCCACGGGAGTACTCACGCTTCAAGGCCACATCCATCACATAGTCTTTCTTCTCCATTTCCTTCCCCATGAGTCGGCTTTTTTCAGAAGAACGGTCATACACCTTCAGTTCCTTTACGGTATAGTAAGGAAGATTGTCGAGCATCACCTGGTTCTTCCCCTTGAAAAAGTCTTTTCCGTTAAGGAGCAGATAATCTATCTTTTTGCCGTTCACGTAAATATCGCCGTTACTCTTCATTTCAGCTCCCGGCATCTGTCTTACAAGCGCATCGAGCATGGAACCATCAGGCACATTGAATGCGCTGGCATTAAAGACGAGCGTATCGCCACGGTAAGCCAGCTTCACCTTGGTGCCAGTCACCACCACGTCATCGAGGGCAACATCCTGATTGAATTTCTTCTTGAGCAAAAGCGAAGGAAATGAGAAATTTTTATTGCGTGCTATGTATTTGATGGTATGATTGATACACTTCGATTCATAGCCATCACACGCTGCCTTGACGATATAAGTAGCGGGACGTGCTGGGACTTGAGTATGATAAAAGAGGTGTTTTCCCCATCCACTCGTAGTCATGGTATCTATCACGTTGCTGTCCTTGTCCATCACCGTGACAAAAGCCTTCAGATAGGCTTGGGTAAACGAATCTTTCACGTCACCATAAATTTCTACTTTATGTTCTTTCTTTTTCTTTTCTTGCTGTTGCTGCAGATTGTACTGATTGTACAAATTGTGCAGATTGCCACGAGCATAGGTTGGCAATAGAGCCATCAAAAACAAGATAATCAAGTTAATAGATTTCATATCTTACCATTTTAGTTATTATTCACCACATTCTTTCATCTACCGTATTGCCCCCATCAGGCAGCCAATATACTGATAGATTTTGCAAAGATACAGTTTTTATGTTAGAATGTAGCATAATCGCCTGCATTTTAGGCATTATTATCTTTTTTATTATAGGTATAAAGTGCACTTTTCCCGACAGGCATCAAAAAAGAAAGTCTCCCGACAGGCGTCCCGGCGGTTCAAATGAGACTACTTCTCTACCAGCACATCCTGCTCCTCGTAGCTGTCGTATCCCAGACTTGCGAATTATAGTTAATAAAGAATAAAAAAAAGTGTGTATGTTTACATATATGCTAACTAATCTGTATTTTTGCATTATATAAAAAAAGAGAATATGTTTGAGCGACCGAAATTTAAAATCATATACTCTAATGAAGTTATTGAATTTCTCAATTCTTTAGAAAATAAAGTAAAAGAGAAAATCATGTTTAACATCAACAAGAGCAAATATGTTGTAGATACAGAGCTTTTTAAAAAACTAAAAGGCAGTGACATTTGGGAATTTAGGACTAAATACAATGGTTCTATTTATAGAGTCTTTGCCTTTTGGGATACAGAAGCAGATACATTGGTTATTACAACCCATGGTATAATCAAAAAGACGCAAAAGACTCCGTCGAAAGAAATTCAAAAGGCAGAGTCTATTAGGCGAGAATATTTTAACGAAAAGAACAAAAGATAATGGCAACAACGAAATTTTACACAGAAGACGAAGCTTTAGATAAAGTACTCGGTAAGGAAGGTACACCATTGCGTAATCAATATGAATCAGACATGAATGCTTTTCTGATGGGAGAAGCTATCAAAAAAGCACGCCAATCGAAGAATCTGACTCAAGAGGAACTTGGAGCACTAATTGGAGTAAAGAAATCACAAGTTTCTAGAATAGAAAAAGGAAACAATATCACATTTGCTACCATAGCCAAAGTTTTTAGAGCAATGGGAATCTCTGCCAGCTTTGAAATGGCAGGTATTGGCAAAGTCGCATTATGGTGACAAACTGTATGAGTACCTAGGTGTCTCCAAGAGCGTAAGCCCGCCAGGCAGGACGCCTGGCGGATCCAATGCGCCTACTTCTCTACCAGCACATCCTGCTCCTCGTAGCAGTCGAATCCCAGGCTGAGGTCGGCACCTCTTTCCTTGAAAATCTCCAGGAGTTCTGCCTGCATCTGAGGATTGAGAGGGAACTCGCCATTCCTTGCCTTGTAGAAACGGCGCTGGGTGAAGGGCGTATATACGTTCAGATATTTGGCATTGCCCGATGGGATGGATTTGCAGAGACGGATGAAACCTCTTGCCCAGCGCTGACGTTCGGAAACAAGATGGTAAGGACAGCCTTCTCCCTCTACCTGGAGAAGATCGGTATTCAAGACCATGAAGGAAGCTTCTTCAGCCTTTGCCTTCTGATAATTGGCGTAGCGGGCACAGGTGTTGCTACGGCTGCAGGATGCCAACGGGCATGTAATGTTGTAAGGAATGTACTTGTTCATATTTGCGTAATGTTTTAAAAGTTATTCTATAGTCTATTATATAAAATTCTATTGTCTATTATATAATAAGGTGTGATGGTACTTACGAGATGTCGGAACGTCTCTGAGAGGTCGGCATGATAGTCCTGACGGGTGGTAAAGAGGCTCCTTTCGATTATTGCCTCACTACGGCACAATATTGCCCTTTACCAGGGCAATATCTTGCCATTGCCAGGCACGAAACGATACGTCGGGAGATAGAGCACGAAACAATACGTCGGGAGATAGAAAAACCTTGCTCTCCATTTTACTCTTCACTCTTCACAGATTAGCCTGAAACCCCGATAAACACTGGGGGTGCGAGAGGTGAAGAGTGGCCAACCACTCTTCACAACTCTTCACCACTCTTCACACCTTCCGATCGAGAAAAGGTTCCCCACGGTTTATCCCCGTTTTTCTCAAGCCGAGAGAGCGAGGAGCTGATAGGCCTGTCCATTTCTGGTATGCCTGCTCTTGCATCCCATAAACTTGAGGGCTTGACCTATCTTGATCTTCGTGCTCAAATTTCCCACCAGCATAGGATATTGCAGATGAAGCACGTCGAAAACCTCGGAACAAATCATCCATTTACCCTCCTCTTCCTCAGCCGGCATTCGGAAACAGTAGCTGATCATGGTCTCCAGATCATCCACCTTGAAGAAGGGCTGGTTGAATTCCTGGATGCGAGCCACCTCATCATTGGTGAACCAATAAGGGGTCTGCTTATCACGAAGCTCATACATCATTTGTGCATAGAGCTGGTCATAATTGATGACCGAACTGTTGTCTATAAACTCCCCGTCGGGAACTCGAAGACAGAGATAACGGCGACTTCCCGTCGGGTCGCAGAGAGGATGCTCATCGTTGGTGGTTGCCAGAAAAGAGGCGTATCTTCTGCGGTCTGCCTGACTCTTGCCGAAAATAGGGCGACCATTCACCTTTACCTTCGAAAGCGTCTGCTTCAGCTTGCCCTGCTGGGCAACGGTGATGTTGGCAAGCTCATCAATGTTCACCAGAAGATTATGGGTGAGCGCCATTTCTGAATCAAACTTGTTGCCGAAGTTGATGTGGTCGAGGAAATACTGGCGAAGTTCCTCGGGCAGCAGTCGGACGGCGAAGGTACTTTTTCCGCAACCCTGCTGACCGATAAGCACCGGTACGGCTTCATTTCCGTGCAGCATATCCATCTGCAGCCAATGGGCTACAGCCGAACGGAACCAGGTGGCACACCAGCCAAGCTGTTCGCTGGTCAACCCCGGAATTCTGCCGAAAAGAGCAGCCACATGGTTCTTGCCATCCCATTTCGGCAATTTGTTCATGTATTCCTGGATAGGGTCGAAGACGGGAACGGCATCCGACTTGATATACTCCTCGATGTCCTGTCTTGGCGACTTCTTCTCGCCGATTCCCAATTTCTTGGCACGGCGAACAATGGAGTTGAAAGCCTCAGCTGTAAGAACCTTCCAGTTCTTCTCCTCAGGGTTCTCCTCCTTCAGAGTCTCTTCTTTCTTCTCCAACTCCTTCTCCTCGGAATCCTCCATCTCCTCTTCAGGCTTGATGCAGAAGAACTCGGTCTTTCCGTTCAAAACATTTCTGCGGAAGAGGTAAAACTCCTCCAGAAAGCTCTCTACCTGGTAGATTGCTGATTGATTACCTGCCATCATAGATGACTTCAAATTAGTTTTTGTTTCCATAATCATGGTTTTAAAATTATTAATTAATGTGTGATTCACCCTCAAATTTGATGAGGGTGAAGAGCGGTGAAGAGTGGTGAAGAGTCGGCAGCCACTCTTCACGCATCTAATCAACTGTATATTAGCTGTTTACGATGCATTTGTGAAGAGTGAAGAGTGTTTTAGAAAGTAGCTTTCTATCCACCGCCGCCTGAATCTTCCATCCAGTCTTCTCATCTCCGGGTGCAAAGATACACAATAGGAAAAGCGTTTCCAAATTTTCCCGCCTTTCCCACGCCCATTCCGCTCCATTTGGGAAAAATCCCAAGGCTCTATGGGAAAAGGCGTGGGAAAATCGGGCGGATTTCTTCAGTTTTACGGGAAAACATTTGGTAATCATGATGGAAAAACGTAAATTTGCAGACTGATAACGGAACTTCGTTTCGCAAACTATTCACGATAAAACTAGAAATATGCTACAGACTCAGCAAGATAAACAAGTCCCCGCATTCAGCTACGAGGTTTTCGATCGTCAACTCGATCATTTTACAATGATGCTCAAGGTGTTGATGGACGGATGGGAAGATTACAGCTCGCAGGAGATGACCTTCGACATCCACTCCCTGTGTACCAAGGCAGCCCGACTCTGCTATCTGGCAGATCAGGACCTCGCCTTGCAGCATAGCGATGTTTCCCATCATCGCAAGGAGCAGAACGAGATGTATTTCACCTCCTTCGAACTTATCATCACCACCCAGTTTACCAAATTCATGAAAAAAGTACTTGCCCTGGTCAAGGCAGGCAAGAAAGTAGAAGGACATTCTTCCCCGAAGTTCTCCTCAGAGATCAGTACGCTCCTGCCAAAGCTGCACGACCTGCTGCTGATGGATGGCATGAACCAGGAATCGATACAGCTGATGGTGGAAGATATCCAGAATACGGAGAAAATGATTCAGAAATATCATAAAATCACGAAGTTCCCGGGGGTGAGATACGAGGAACGTCTGTGGCATCTCATCCGCCTCTATTGCCTCGCCAGCTATCTGGTGCTGCATTTCCGCAGAGTCTGCCACGTTACAAATTCAGAAATGACACCCGAGGAAGCGGCCCGATTAACGGAATGGGCGATACAGAAATACATCTCGGAAAAGGACAGCAGCGAAAAACTGGAACTGTATTTCTCCAATCTGCAGTACGACAACGATGGCAAACCGCTCAACGTGGACCAATGGCTCCAGGCGAGAAGGGAATTGAAGCATCTGGTGCCCCAGAATCTGCTCCTGCTGTTTCTCAATAGTGCAGATGATGTGAGCCAGTTGGGTGCCTCGCTGATAAAAGTGAATTTTACGAACGAGGAATTTCTGAAGCTCGTGGATGCTGTGGCTAAATACCAGATCATCACGCAGCGCATCCGTGCCATCGAATTTCCGGAAGAATTCGAGCAGTCGCTTCATAATGAGGTATTCTATCTTACGGTGAAGGGCCGTTCGGTGAATCTGGAGGAGTTGAAGAAATCCATCTCCAAGATGGTGAATCTGATAACCCGGAAAAACCAGTGGTTCTGTGTATGGAGCGTGCTGAAGCATCTCAACCTGATCAAGCATGAGAGCACCTTCGCCACCTTTGCCCATCAGATGATGAGTATCGAGTGGTTTGGCACCATCGATCCCCGTCTCCGCTTTACGGCAGATAATCTGAGCGATTACTCCCGCTACTTCAATGAGTACGATTATACCGAATGGAACGAGGAGATGTTTCTGGAGAAAAAGGAGCTGTATGGCATGACGAAGTGGTCGCCTAAGCTCTATCAGAATTTCTCTTCGCTCTGTGCCAGAATGATGCAGGCCATCTGGGGCTACAGCTTCTTCAGCTGATGAGGGAATTGAGGGAAGTTAAAGGGAGTGATAACTTCTCTAACTTCCCTTAACTTCTCTACTTTCGAAAGAATCTATATGAGTACGCTACGACTGAAGTTGCTTCAATTGCTCTTCAGTCAATCCAGTAGCTTGTATGATTTGTGACCAAGACATACCCATTGCCAACAAGTTACGGGCTACTTTCGCTCTACCCTTTTCCTCGCCATCAACATAAGAGCCATAAAGACCGGAGTAGTAATCGTCAATAGCCTTAATACTTTCATCGTATTTTTCCTGCTCCTCACTACTCAAGCAACGAACATCTGCCAGTTTTGCAAGATGATCGAATATCTTCTTCTGTGCCGTAAACGGCAATCTTTCCAATACTTCCATATACTTCAATACATAAATCCATTTTTCAAAACCTGTCTCGCATTCTTCCTCACTCTTATCAAAGAAAGGAAGAGAAAGATAGATGAAACGAAGCTTATCAGAAAACATGGAGTCGCTAGACTTCTCCCTCAAAGCTACGTCTGTTCTAAACTTTGTCACCTCATGCTCCCTTGGCATAAAATTCATAATGCAAACCACATAAACCGGCACAAACTGGTATAAAACAGGAGTGCGGTCACCTGCTTCATCAAACTTCTTGCGTTGGGCAACAAAAGCCTTACTAGCATAATAGATGGAACGATTCACAAAGAAAGGTACCCATCTGTTCTGCATCTCAACGATGAAATGCTTGTCATCGTCGGTAACACAATAGATATCAAAGATGCAGCCACGGAGATCATTAGTATCTCCAAGCTGTTCCTTATCCTTGAATGTTACGTCCTTGATTTGAAACTCGCCTTCAAACAAGTCATTCAAAAAATTAATCAGCAAGTCCTTGCTGAACTCTTGACCGAAGAGACGCTTGAAGCCCCAGTCGGTAAAGGGGTTGATATATCTACCCATAAGTCATTGTTTTAGATTCTGAAAATCTGCTGCGAAGATACGCTTTTTTATTGAAACAGCCAGGAATTTCTGGGATTTTCTTTCAAAAAGAAGGAAAGGAAAAGGTATGGAGAGAGAAAAAGATGAAGATGAGGGTGTATCATAAGTCCACGCCCCTCTCCTATATATAAATAAGGATAAGGGGGGACGAAAAAGCAAGTTTTATATGTTTTTTCGCCCAATTTGCATTTATTAACTTTTTTTTCAGACAACTTATTAAAATTTATCGTAAATTTGCAACCGGTTATTAAAATAAATAAGCCTAAACAAAAAGAATCATTAATTGAATCAATATATATACACTTAGTCAGACAATTATATAATTAAGAATCTGATTATCTCTATAAAACTACATAATATAACAATTAAAACCAAACAATTATGAGCAAAAAAAGTCAGTTTGGCATGACCCTATTACTATCTACGATCTTAGTAGGTGGCGCCAATGCGAGTACTGTTTCTACCTCAAACACATT